>CAYRHV010000001.1:0-37305 GCA_964424045.1 uncultured Ottowia sp.
CCGAGATCGAGAGCGACTGGTTCAACTTCACGGCGCTGAACAACCCGCCGAACCATCCGGCGCGCTCGATGCAGGACACCTTCTACGTCAACATGAACGACGAGGACGGCCAGCCCTACTGCCTGCGCACCCACACCAGCCCGATGCAGATCCGCTATGCCACGGCGCACGCCCGCCGGCATGCCGAGGCGCTGGCGCGCGGCGAGATGCGCGAGATCCGCGTCATTGCACCCGGACGCACCTACCGCGTCGACAACGACGCCACGCATTCGCCCATGTTTCACCAGGTCGAAGGCCTGTGGCTGGGCGAGGACGTGAGCTTCGCCGACCTGAAGGTGACCTACCTGAACTTCTGCAAGGCCTTCTTCGAGACCGACGACCTGGTCCTGCGCTTCCGGCCCAGCTACTTTCCGTTCACCGAGCCCAGCGCCGAGATCGACATCCAGTTCCAGGCCGGCCCGCTGGCCGGCCGCTGGCTGGAGGTCTCCGGCTCGGGCCAGGTGCACCCGCAGGTGGTGCGCAACATGGGGCTGGACCCGGAACGCTTCATCGGCTTTGCCTTCGGCTCCGGCATCGACCGCCTGGCCATGCTGCGCTACGGCGTGAACGACCTGCGCCTGTTCTTCGAGGGCGACATCCGCTTCCTGCGCCAGTTCCGCTGACCCGGCCAGCCCCGAGTCCGGTCGCCGCCCAGTCCGCACAACGTCCCACGCCAAAATGCAATTTCCCGAATCCTGGTTGCGTGAATTCTGCAACCCGCCCCTGAGCACCGAAGAACTCGCCGAGACCCTGACCATGGGCGGTTTCGAGGTCGAGGAGCTGCACCCCGTTGCACCGCCGTTCAGCCAGGTCGTGGTGGCCGAGATCCGCAGCGCCGACCCGCACCCCGACGCTGACCGTCTGCGGGTGTGCCAGGTCGACGCCGGGCAGGGCGCGCTGCTGCAGGTCGTCTGCGGCGCCCCGAACGCGCGTCCCGGCATCAAGGTGCCGTGCGCCCTGGTCGGCGCCGCGCTGCCGCCGGGCGCGGACGGCAAGCCCTTCGCAATCCGGGCCAGCAAGCTGCGCGGCGTGGAAAGCCAGGGCATGCTGTGCTCGGCACGCGAGCTCGGCCTGTCGCAGGACCATGCCGGGCTGCTCGAGCTGCCGGGCGATCTGCCCGTGGGCCAGGACCTGCGCGCCGCGCTGGATCTGGACGACACCGTGTTCACGCTCAAGCTCACGCCCAACCTGGGCCATGCGCTGAGCGTCCATGGCATTGCGCGCGAGCTGTCGGCGCTGACCGGCGCGCCGCTGGCCACGCCCACGCATCCGCCGGTGGCGGCCAGCAGCGACGAGGTGCTGCCGGTGCGCGTCAGCGCCCCCGACCTGTGCGGGCGCTTTTCCGGCCGCGTCATGCGCGGCGTCAACACCCGCGCCCGGACGCCGGCGTGGATGGTGGATCGCCTGGCGCGTTGCGGCCAGCGCAGTGTCACGGCGCTGGTCGACATCTCGAACTACGTGATGTTCGAATACGGCCGGCCCACGCACATCTTCGACCTGGACAAGATCCACGGCGGCCTGGAAGTGCGCTGGGGCCGGGCGGGCGAACGGCTCGAACTGCTGAACGGCAACACGGTGGAGCTGGACGAAGCCGTGGGCGTGATTGCCGACGCGCGCGAGGTCGAGTCACTGGCCGGCATCATGGGCGGCGAGGCCACGGCGGTGTCGGACGCGACGCAGAACATCTACGTCGAGGCCGCCTTCTGGTGGCCCGATGCCGTGGCCGGCCGCTCGCGCCGCTACAACTTCGCCACCGACGCCGGGCACCGCTTCGAGCGCGGCGTCGATCCGTCGCGCACAGTGGAGCACATCGAGCGCATCACCGCCCTGATCCTGGAGATCTGCGGCACGCCGCAGACCGTGTGCGGGCCGATCGACGACCAGCAGCCGAACATGCCCGAGCTGGCTCCCGTGACGCTGCGCTCCGCGCGCGCCGCCCGGGTGATCGGCATGCCGGTCACTCAGGCCGATTGCGTCCGGGTGATGCAGCGCCTGGGCCTGGACTTCGCCGAAGGGCAGGGGACGCTGACCGTCACGCCGCCGCCCTGGCGCTTCGACCTGCGCATCGAGGAAGACCTGATCGAGGAGGTGGCGCGCATCATCGGCTACCAGCGCCTGCCCGAGGATGCGCCGCGCGCGCCTGTGGTTCCGCGCACCGGCTCCGAATCGCGGCGCCGCGCCTTCGACGTGCGCCATGCGCTGGCCCGCCTGGGCTACCTGGAGACGATCAACTTCAGCTTCGTCGACGAAGCCTGGGAGCGCGATCTCGCCGGCAACCCGGACCCGATCCGCCTGCTGAATCCGATCGCGAGCCAGATGAACGTGATGCGCTCGTCGCTCATCGGCTCACTGCTCGACGCGCTGCAGCACAACACCGACCGGCGCGCCGATCGTGTGCGGCTGTTCGAGATCGGACGCGTGTTCCGGCGCGACGCCGGGGTGCCGACCAGCGAGCACAGCGTGCGTGGCGTGGACCAGCCCCTGCACGTGGCCGGCCTGATCTACGGGCCGGCGCACCGCCAGGGCTGGGAGGGGCGCGAGCACCCGGCCGATTTCTTCGACCTCAAGGGCGACGTCGAAGCGCTGCTGGTGCCGCGCACGGCCGTGTTCGAGCGCGCCGAGCATCCGGCGCTGCACCCGGGCCGCAGTGCCCGCATCCGGATCGATGGCGCGGTCGCCGGCCACCTGGGCGAGCTGCACCCCCGCTGGCGCCAGTCCTGGGGCCTGTCGCACACGCCGCTGCTGTTCGAGCTGACCCTCGACGCCGTGCTGGGCCAGCCGCTGCCGACGGTCCACGCCGTGCCGCGCCAGTTGCCGGTCGAACGCGACATCGCCGTCGTGGTGGCCGAGCAGGTGACGCACGACCAGCTGCTCGGCGCCGTACGCCAGGCGGCGCCGGACAAGCTGCTGCGCGATGTCGCACTGTTCGACATCTACCGCCCCAAACCCGGGATGGAGCACAACAGCGGGCTGGCAGCGGGCGAGAAGAGCATGGCCCTGCGCCTGGTGCTGGGCAGCACCGGCGACGAGGCGCTGACCGACGAGCGCATCGATGGCGCCGTGCGCACCGTGATCGATGGCCTGCAGTCCAGCCTGGGCGCGCGCCTGCGGGCCTGAACGGGAAGACGGAGAATGTCAGCATGATCGAAGGCAAGCACATGGAGGTGGAGCTGCTGGTCGACAGCCTGGAGACGACTGCGCTGACCAAGGCGCAGCTCGCCGAGCTCCTGTTCGAGCGCATCGGGCTGAACAAGCGCGAATCCAGGGACATGGTGGACGCCTTCTTCGGCATCATCAGCGACAGCCTGATTGCCGGCGAGGATGTGCGACTGTCGGGTTTCGGCAATTTCCAGCTGCGCATCAAGGCCTCGCGGCCGGGGCGCAACCCGCGCACCGGCGAGCTGATTCCGATCCCCAGGCGACGCGTGGTCACGTTCCACCCGAGTCCGAAGCTCCGCGAGCAGGTCCAGGCCGGCGAAGCCGGCCCCGCCGCCGGAGACGAAGACGATTTGCATGCCTTCTGACGCCTTCAGGACGCGCCGCCTGGCTTCGGCTGGGCACATGCGCTAACCTTGCACGTTCCGGTCCACGCATCGTCGTGTGCCGCCAGACCAGGCGCCGCAGCCGGGCATTGGGGCCTCCTTTTTGCTTCTCTGGCACCTTCGCGGCCCGCAGGATTCATTCATCGCTTTCGACCCGACATGCAGACCAACCTCCCGCCGATACCGGCCAAGCGCTATTTCACCATTGGTGAAGTGGGGGAGTTGTGCGGCGTCAAGCCGCACGTGCTGCGCTACTGGGAACAGGAATTCACCCAGCTGCGGCCGATGAAGCGCCAGGGCAACCGGCGCTATTACCAGCACCACGAGGTGCTGATGATCCGGCGCATCCGCGAGTTGCTCTACGAGCAGGGCTACTCCATCAACGGCGCTCGCCAGCAGCTCATGCAGGCCAGCCAGCGTGCCAGCACGCGCGCCGGCCGCGCGCCCACCAGCGCTGCGGTCGAGCCTCCGGTCGCAGCGGACAGCGCTGACGCCGCAGAAATACAGGATCCGGATGCGCTGCTGCAGTCGCTGCGGCTCGAACTGCAGCAGATTCGCGAACTGCTCAGCGCATAGCGGTACCGATGCTCGTTTGCAACACGATATAATCAAAAACTTGTCGGCGTGTAGCGCAGCCTGGTAGCGCACTTGCATGGGGTGCAAGGGGTCGCGAGTTCGAATCCCGCCACGCCGACCACTATTTACAAGGGACTGCAGCTATCAAAGTTGCAGTCCCTTGTTCCATTTTTGGTGCAGCGGTACGCATAGCGGTACGCTTTGCCAATCGCTGGCGTGTCGCCAGGGTTGATGTTGCTTGGCGCCAGAGCGGCCCGCCGGCGCGGGTCGCGCGCACGTCGCCGGCGCCGCTACGACGAATGGGTGACGGGTCCGGGCCCGGGAGCCCGGGCACTTCCCGGTTCGCCGTCGGTTTCCGGTCGTGCCTGGCCTCGGTAGACTCGGCCAGTGACCAACCGCATCTACACCTACAGCTTGCGCCAGGGCATCGAGGACGGCTACCTGGCTCCCTACAAGGTGATCCGCGTCGACCTGGATCGCGACGCCTTCGGCTGGCGCCCGCCCGAAGGCAAGCTCGACAAGCATGGCCACCTGATCGAGGACCGCGTCTACACCGGCGCCGACATGAACCGCAGGCTGGTGCTGGAGCAGCGCGACCAGGTGGTGGCCGAAAAGATCACCGAATACCTGCGGGCCACCGACCGCCACGCCAAGACCATCGTGTTCTGCGAGGACATCGACCACGCCAGTCGCATGCGCCATGCGCTCAGCAACGCCAATGCCGACATCTGTGCGGCCCAGCCCCGCTACGTGGTGCAGATCACCGGCGACCACACCGAGGGCAAGCGCGAGCTCGACAACTTCATCGACCCCGAAAAGCCCCTGCCGGTGATTGCCACCACCTCCAGGCTGATGAGCACGGGCGTCGATGCGCAAACCTGCAAGCTGATCGTGCTCGACCAGACCATCCGCTCGATGACCCTGTTCAAGCAGATCATCGGCCGTGGCACCCGCCTGCGCGAAGACCTGGGCAAGACCTGGTTCACCATCCTCGACTTCAAGCGCGCCACCGAGCTGTTCGCAGACCCCGGCTTCGACGGTGACCCGGTGCAGGTGTACGAACCGCGCCCGGACGAACCCGTGGCGCCGCCCGAGCCTGCGGAGCCCGTCGCGCCCGGCGCCCCGCCCGACTGGCCCGCCACGCCGACTGACCCGCCGATCGCGGGCGAGCCCGAGCCGCGCAAGTATGTGGTGGGCGACGTTTCCGTTTCGGTGGCACGCGAGCGCGTGCAGTACCTGAATCCGCAAGGCAAGCTGGTCACCGAAAGCCTGCGCGACTACACCCGCAGCTTTTTTTCTTGAGCTGAACATCACTCGCGAACTCGAATTTCAATCACTCAAGCACGTGAGGTGCTCATCGAATCGCGCCTTCCAGAGAGCAGCTGCTTATCACGAGGAAGTCCCCGAGGTATTCCCCGAGGCGATCAGCTTGTATGGGGAGATGACGCTTCTCGCCGTGCGACCCAAATAGTTGCTGCGAGGATGATCAAGCCACCCGCCATCGTGGAGCGCTCGACGGCGTCCCCGAAGATGAGCCATCCGAGGATGGAGGCCCAGAGCAGATCGAGAAATTTGGCGGGTTGCGAGGCTGAGATGTCGGCCGCCGAGAAAGCTCGGGTGACACAGTAGTTCCCAACGACGGTGAGTACGGCTGAAACGAGTGCCGCAATGCAGGCGGCGGCCGCGGGGGCCCGCCAGTGCATCGCCGCCAACGGGATGCTGAACACCGTGACAACCAGAGACTGCCATAGGACGATCACCCAAGGCGATTCGATGCGTGTCAGCCGTTTGCTGAGCAGGAACGAAGCCGCAAATGTGGCTGAGGCGGAGACCATCAGCAGCGTGAACACACCGCCGGTCCGCTGCAAGCTCGGTCCGATGACCACAATAATGCCGCCGAATCCCGCCAGCGTAGCGGCAGCCCGCTCCCAGCGGATCCGCTCTTTCAGCAGTAACGAAGCACCCGCCATGATAAATAGCGGGGTGGTGAACCCGATTGCCGTCGTCTCGGCCAATGTGATGTGGGTAACCGCGACCATCCAGAGGCACATCCCTATCCAATGGACACCGCCTCGTACGACGATCCCGGGGAGGTTGCGTGGGCTGAAATGCGCGCGACCGGCGATTAGCACGAAAGGCAGCAGTACGAGAAGCGTCGCGCCGTAGACCATGCTCAGGACTTGGTACGGGCTCATGCGCAACGACATGGCACGCAGGGTGGCGTTCAGCAGGCAATAGAGGATGCCGGATGCTGCCATCCAGAGAAGCGCCTGGATTCCAGCATCGAGCCGTGTAACTCCGAGCCGAACACGCCCAGCGCGCTCGGCGAGCGCTCGTCTGAACGTCTCCATCGTCACGGTCGCGAACGCAATGCCAGCTACAGCTTCCCAACCAATTCGGGGATCGCAGCAAACAGATCCGCTTCGAGCCCGTAGTTAGCCACGCTGAAAACCGGCGGTTCAGGATCCTTGTTTATCACAACGATCACCTTCGAATCCTTTATGCCAGGACCAGTTGCTCCTGGTCGACAACGGTTTTCAGTAGCTTCGCGACGGCAAGCAGCTGGAGTTCTTCGTTCGTCTCGACCAGGATGGCGCGATCCGCGCCGATGGCGAGCGCCGTACACATCGTTTTCTAGCACTGTGAAACACCGCAGGAGACGGGAATCACCTCAGTGGCGGCGTTCTTCTCCTTCAGCCGCACCGCTTCTTCGGCCGCGATCTGGTCGAAGGGATTCATGCTCATCTTCACGTTGGCGATGTCCACGCCGCTGTGGTCGGACTCCACACGAACTTTCACGTTGGAGTCGACCACCCGCTTCACAGGGACTAGAATCTTCATGTCGATTCAGTAATTCTTGAATTTCAAGAGACGGCGCCCGAGCCGTACTTGCCTACTAAGAGTGCGCCCGTCGAAAAGCGGGCGATCGAATAGGATTCGAGAGAAACGTCAGTTGTCACGCCGAGCGCCTCCTGAGCCAGCACGCGGCCGACGGTCGGCGACAACTTGAAGCCGTGACCGGAGAAGCCGTAGCCCATCACCAGTCCACCGACACCGGGAAGCCGTCCGAGCACCGGATTCCAGTCCGGTGTCACATCGTAGACCCCGGTCCATGAAGAGGCGAGACTTGCCGTTTCGTAGGTAGGAAAGCGCGCCGCGACCTGGGCGCCGACTTCGACGACGTAGTCCAATGGAACGTCGCCTTGTTCGGTTTCAATGCTCTTCAGCCTTTCTCCGACCAAGCCTTCACTGACGAGCATTTGCTTGCCGCCGTAACTGCGGCAGTAAAACATGCCAGGCGATGAAAGATCCTTGAAGACGGGCATCTCGAACGTGTATGGCGCCTGGGGACACTCGAGCGCCAGCACAGCATGCCGTTCTGGCACTACTGTCATCGTATGGCCCACCCAGGCTGCGAGTTCAGGCGTCCAGATATTCTGCGTGCTTACCACGGTGTCGCACGCGAAGTCGCCGGCAGACGTGGACACACCTACCACGCGAGTGCCTTCCATCACGAGCGAGTTCACCGTCACGCCTTCCTTGACCTTCACACCGCGACGCCTCGCGCCCTTCGCAAAGCTGCTTGCGACCATGTATGCATCGGCGAACCCCGCATCAGGCTCATAGCCAATCAACACCGCATCATGGAAGGACGCAATGGGCAGCAGCTTTGAGGCCTGAGCATGGTCGAGATACTCGAGATGCACTCCCTGCGCCTCCTGCTGCTTCAGCGAGATGCGCAGCGGCTCTAGTTTGTCGTCATCGGCCGCACTGATGAGGTAGCCGCATTTCACGAGGCCGCAGGACGCTTCGGCGTCCCCGACGTACTCGGAAAAGTTGTTGAAGACCTCCCACGAGCGTCGAGCGAGCTCGACGTTCTCGCGGACCGAGTAGTGCGTCCGCAGGATTCCGGACGACTGTGACGTCGTGCCCGATCCGATCAGGCCTCGCTCGAGAAGGAGGACCTTCTTTGCGCCGAGCGTTGCGAGGTGAAAGGCCACGGAGCAACCAATTACGCCGCCGCCGATCACTATCACGTCGAATTTTTCCAAAGCGTTCTCCTGCATGAGCGCAGGAGTTTGCGCCGAGAAGCCGAGGATGAGCGGGAACATAAGCAAGATCAATGTTCTGCACAAATGGCGACGGACGTACAGCGGCCCGTGGTCGCCGTCTTGGACCTTCTGATACTTAGCATCAGCTGGTGCGATTGAAAACCTCGGTGCTTTCGCCATCCATACGATGGGCCGCAAAACCTATGTCGAGCCGAACCATGACAGGACAAGTCCGTTACCGCGGGATCTTCACTGCGACTTGCACACCCATCGATGTGCAAGGCAAGGTGATGGAAGGCGCAGTGCGCTCACACGTGGAGCGCCAGCTTGCTGGTGGCATCACTGGCCTGCTTCCCATTGGTGGTACGGGTGAATTCACCGCCCTGACCGATGAGCAACGGCGTTCGATGCTCGAGATCACGGCCGCTGCCGTGGCTGGCCGCGTGCCTGTAGTCGCTAGCGTGCTTCACCCGGGGTTGCAGGACACGATCCGTGCCGCACGCGAATACCTGCGCTGCGGTGCCGACTCGGTGATGGTGGTCACGCCGTTCTACTCGCGTCCGACGCAGCAGGGCATCATCGACTATTTCCGCCGGGTCGGCGATGCGGTAGACGGCGACATCGTGCTGTACGAAATTCCGTATCGTACCGGTGTGTCGTTGCAGCCTGAAACCGTACAGAAGATCGTAGAGCAGACGCGCACAGTGGCGATGAAGGCGTGCAACCCAGACCTTACCCAGCAGATGCGTGTGGCGCAGGCCGTGGGGGACAAGATTGCTATCTTGAGCGGCGAAGAAGGCGTGTTTCCCATGCACGTTGCGCTAGGTTCAGTTGGCGGTATGCTGGCCAGCTCGAACATTTTCCCGCGCGCCTGGGTGCGCATCTTCCAGCTGGCGGCCATGGCCGACCTGAAGGGCGCCAGCGCGCTGCATACCCGTTTACAACCGATCACCGACGCCTTGTACAGCGAGCCGAACCCCGGGCCCTTGAAGGCGGCGTTCCGATTGCTCGGCTTGGATCAGGGTGACGTCATAGAACCGCTAGTCCCGGCGAGCGATGTCACCGTCGCGCGCCTGCGTCAACTCCTGCCTGCGGCTGTCGCGATCGAGCAATCCTTGGAAATTTCGCCTTCCAAGTCTTCATTCGCTTAAGGGTAAGTTACAGCGACCCATCGATTTCAATAGGAGGCAACTATGTCGAAAAAGTCTATTCAACTTTCTGAGCGCCGGCGAGTGCTCTCCGCCATTGGCGGTGCTGCGACCCTAGCGGTTGCAGCCCCCTTTGTGGTTACTCCCAGACGTGCCTCTGCAGCCGGAAAGATGGTGTTAGTCAGTTACGGCGGCTCATATCGAACTTCAGTTGAAGAGGCCCTCGTGAAGCCGTTCCAGCAGGAATTCGGCGTGGAAGTTACCGTCGTGGACACGCCCGATCTTGCAAAGGTGAAGGCCCAGCAAATGACTGGCAACATCGAATGGGACGTATTCGATGCCGTGGGGGCCCCAGGTGCACAAGGCTCGAAGGCGGGTTACTGGGAGCCGCTGGATCCAGGCATGTTCGATGTGAAAGACATCGTCCCAGGCCTGAAAAAGGATTTGGTGCCGTTCTACATGTGGGCGGGGGGTATTTGCTGGGACCCCGCAAAGTTCGGGCCTGGTAAGGCTCCGCGTACTTTCGCCGAATACTGGGATGTCAAGACTTTTCCAGGGTTGCGCACGTTCCGCAATCGACCCAGCGAGACGTTGGAGGCAGCGCTGCTCGCGGATGGCGTTCCTCCACACAGCCTCTATCCACTCGACATAGATCGCGCCTTCAAGGCGCTGGACCGTATCAAGCCGAACGTAGGCAAATGGGTCGAGGAAACGCCTCTCGCAATCACCTTGCTCGAACGCGGTGAAGTGAATTACAGCTACACATATGCCTCCCGTGTGCGCACACAAACAGGTGGCAAGTACGGCTTCAGCTTTGACCAGAACCTTCTGGGGCAGGAGTATCTGGCCGTCTTGAAGGGCGCCCCCAATAAGGCCAATGCGATGAAGTTCGTGCAGTTCGCGATGCGCCCGGATCGTCAGGCGGCGCTGATGACACTGCTCGGGAACATCCCGACGAGTCGCAAGGCTATACCGTTGGTGGGTGAGGACGCGCGCAAGTGGATGGGGGACGTCGACAGCCCGAACAACGCAATGCTTGACGACGAATACTGGGCCGACAAGTTTGATGTAGTCGGACGTCGCTTCAAAGAATGGGTGCTGACCTGAAATGACTGCGAAGCCGGGGCGCGAATCCCTCATTTACCTCTGGCCGGCGCTCCTGCTGGCCTTGCTGGTCGTGCTCGCGCCACTGGCGTTTGTGCTTCACACGAGTGTCTACACCAATGGTCGTTTCGGTGTCGAAACCTACAAGGCGCTGTGGGAGAGCGCGCTGTTCCGGCGCAGCCTGGCTACGACGTTCGAGATCAGCGCCATGGGGGCGTTCGTCACGTTGCTGCTCGGGTATCCTGTTGCGCTGCACCTTGCGCGGCTGAACCCGCGGGCGAGGGCGCTTTGCATGATCTTGGTACTGGTTCCGTTCTGGACCAGTATCCTCGTGAAGAGCTACGCGTTCACGGTCCTGCTCGGCAAGGAGGGCATCGTGAACTCGGTGCTGTCTTCGGTGTTCGGTACCAGCATCCAGATCCCCATGCTGTTCAATCGGGCGGGCGTGATGGTGGGCATGACGAACTACCTGATTCCGTTCGTGGTGTTCCCGGTCCTTGCTAGTCTGCTGTCGGTTGACCGTTCGGTATTCCGCGCGGTCGAGATCATGGGTGCCAAGCCCGTCACGGTCTTTCTGAAGGTGACCTTGCCGCTAAGCATGCCCGGTGTCGTCTCGGCGCTGATCAGCACCTTCGTAATGTCGCTCGGATTCTTTGTGATTCCGGCCCTACTGGGTGGCCGTAAGGACGTGATGCTCGCCAACTTGGTGGACTTCTACACCCGAGAGACGCTCGACTGGAACATGGCTGCCGCAATCGGTGTGAGCCTGCTTGCGATCGTTACGCTGCTGGCGGGTACGGCTCTGCAGTTCCAGAAAATGCGCCAGGTACGACGGACTTGACCATGGAAGACACCCATCAACACGATAAGCTCGTACGGCGCTGGCGCCTGTTTGGTCTGACGCTGGCCGTCTGCGTGTATACCTATCTGGTGGTGCCCAGCCTTGTCGTGATTCCGATCTCGTTCAGTGGCACGGCGGGCGATCTGAGCTTCCCTCCCAAGAGCTATTCACTCGAGCTGTATCTAGAGTTGTTCACGACTGCGACCTGGATGAGCCCAGTCCTCGAGAGTCTGAAGATTGCGGCCATCGTGTCGGTCCTCGTCACTACGGTCGCTGTGCCGGCGGCATATGCGCTCGTGCGCTTCGAGTTCCCGGGAAAGCGGCTGGCGACGATGCTGATGATGAGCCCGGTACTGGTTCCGGTCATAGTGCTGGCTCTGGGCATGTATCTCTACTTCTCCCGTCTGGGGATCTCGGGCTCGACACTGGCACTGGTTCTCGGCCATGCGGTCTACGTGATTCCATTCGTTATCGTGACCGTGGGCGCGGGCATCCGGCAACTCGACCCGGGGATCGAGTTCGCCGCCACTTTGATGGGAGCGTCTCGCATCACGCTATTCTTCCGCGTCGTTCTGCCCCAGCTCATGCCGTCGATCGTTGCCGGCGGTCTGTTCGCCTTCCTCATTTCATTCGACGAAGTGGTGATCGCGTGGTTCGTTTCGAGCGCCCAAACCACCACCTTGCCGGTGCGCATGTACAGCAGCATCCATTGGGGCGTGTCTCCGGTGATTGCCGCTGTATCGACTCTGCTCACGGCGCTTTCCTTCATCGTCTGCCTCGTTACCGTGCTGCTGCAGCCGCGCACTGCACGCGAAGGCGCGGCGGATGTTCCTGCAGCTAACAACACCCAACTGGTGCCCACCTGATCATGACTTCGACCCAAGAATCCATCGAATACCTCCGCGAGCGCGTTGCGCTATCCACCAACTTTGGCTGGATGGTCGTCAGCGCCGTCACCGCGACGCTCTACCGCGAGAAGGGCGAGCAGGCCCTCAACGACGTGTGGCGCTCGCTGATGTCTGCCGAGCAGACGAAGCGCTTCCGTGAAGCGCTGGTGAAGCTCGGCATCGAGAATGACCCACCGGCGGTGGCTGCGGCCAAGTACCACTACTTCAGCAACGCGATTGGCGGGCTCACGATGCAGTTCATTGAGGAGTCCCCAAAGAAGGCGTGGATCCGCTACATGCCGCCGTGGGGCAGTTTCCCCGGTATTGCGGCGATGGCCGTGCCGAGTTCGGTCCGGCGGACGATCCTCTCCACTTGGCATCCGCGCAACGGCGAGTTGCTCGGTTGCCCGCGCTTGCGCTGGGTCGCCACCAAGTTCGTCGCCGAGGGGCACCCGTACGATGAGGGCTACTTTGAGGAGTGCGACCGTGATCTCGCACCATCGGAGCGTATGGCCGTCATCAACGTGACGAGCAGTCCGGAATTCGATCCGGTGAAGGCGCCGAAGCTAGACCCACAGGCTTGGCCTGAGGCCCGCGTCCTGAAGGGCAACCATAACTATGCTGCCGACTACGCATTGCATGCGATCGAGGCAGTAACACGCCACTTCGGCGAACAGACTGCTACGAACATCGTCCGCATGGCGATGCGCTTGCTGGCGGTGCAGTTCAGTGGACAGCTCGCGAAGCAGACTGGTTTTACCGACAAGACGGTGCGCGCAGTAGCCGAAACCGCTGCGGCCATCTTGCGCTCGTTCCGCAATGAGGTTGAGCTCTCGAGCAAGTCCGCAACGGACGCTGAGTTGTCGTTCCGTCAGTTCGCACCGTTCATGCCGATCGCCACGGAAGATATGCGCGCCGCGCTGTTCGCCTTCTTCGAGATGGCCACTCGTGTTACGAGTGGCCGCTTCACCGCACATCGCAGCTACGACCGGGCCTCCGGGTTTGAGACCTGGCGCTTTCAAGATCACCAGCGTTGGATGCAGTGAGGCAGGAGCCGTAGGTGACGAACGCTCAACAGACCCACTTCTTCTCCGCAACGGACAACGTTCCGAAGCTGCTCGCGGAATGCGCGCGCAGTAACCCCCGGCATGTGTACTGCAAGGCCGAGGGCGTGGAGGTCACCTATGCTGGCCTGGCCGAGCGAGTGCGCTTGGCGAGCGGTGTCCTGTACGAACGTGGTCTGCGCGAAGGCATGCACGTCGCCGTGGTTCTCTCGCACCATCTGGACCACATCATTACATTCTTCGCGATCATGCAAATCGGCGCGGTGCATGTGCCGATCAACACCGCATTGAAAGGCATGGGGCTCGCGCACATCTTCGAGCATGCGCACCCCGAATTCCTGATTGCTGATTCGGTGTACCGCGAGAACCTGCGGAACGTGATCGCGCTCCGCGGAACGGCGATGAAGACGCTTTGGCGGGAGCCAGCAGGAAATGCGAGTCAGATAGACACCGCGTTGTACTGCAATCGTGCATCCGAAGACGCGCCAATCGCCGAGCAGTCAGACACGCGCCTCCGCCAGATACTCTATACCTCCGGGACTACCGGCGCAGCCAAGGGTGTCGTCATGTCGGACCGCATGGTGCGGGCGGCAGCGCTGGGCTCGATCTGGGTTGGCCGCATCGCGCCCGGCAGCGTGTTGCACTTCTGGGATCCGATCTACCACGTGTTCGGCACCGAAGTCCTCGTACTCGCGTTGATGGTGCCGGTGACCTTGGTGATCGTGCCACGCTTCAGCGCCTCGAAGCTCTGGGACGAGGCACGCACCAACCAGGTGACACATATTCATTTCGTCGGTGGTGTGCTGCAACTGCTAATGAAGCAGCCGCCCTCGTCCGAAGATCGAAAGCATAGCGTCAAGATCGCGTGGGGCGGCGGCGCCCCTGTCGACATCTGGCACGCGTTTGAGGAACGTTTCGGTGTGCGCATCCACGAGGGCTATGGCATGACCGAGACTTCGAGTTTCTGCGTCATCAATCCGGAAGGAAAGTTCGGATCGATTGGCACCGAAGTGCCCTATTTCGAGGTGCAACTGGTCGACGATGCAGGCAACAAGCCATTGCCGGGTGAGGTCGGGGAACTCAGGGTGCGCGCCCGCGAGCCAGGCGTGCTGGTTCCGCGCTACTACAACAACCCGGAAGCTACCGCAGCCGCGCTACGCGATGGTTGGCTCTACACTGGCGACTTGGCGAAGCAGGACGAAGAGGGCTATTTCTATTTCCTCGGCCGCAAGAAGGACAGTCTGCGCCGACGCGGTGAGAATATCTCGGCGTGGGAAGTCGAACGGATTTTCAACGAGCATCCGGGTGTCGAGGAATGCGCCCTGATCGGCGTCCAGAATGAGTTTGCCGACGAAGACCTGAAGCTCTTTATCAAGCGCCGTGAACCTGCACTGGCTGAGGCCGATCTCATTGCTTGGGCCGAACCGAGGATGGCGGCCTTTCAAGTGCCGCGTTTCGTAGAGTTCGTCGATGCGTTCCAGAAGACGCCGACGGAACGCATCCAGAAACAGTTCCTTTCGAAGTCGATCGACGACTGCTGGGATAGGGGTAAGTGACGTGACTCAGGCTATCACTATTACGCTCGAGGCGGCGTCCGGCAACCGGGATGCGACTGTGGGTGCGGGGCAGAAAGCGATCGACACGCAAGCCGGGGACGACATCGCTGTGAGATTCACCGGGATCAGTAAGCGCTACGGCGATTCCACAGTGCTTCACGAGCTCGACCTGAGCGTGCGGCGCGGCGAATTCCTGACACTGCTGGGGCCCAGCGGGTCAGGCAAGAGCACCATTCTCAACATCATCTCCGGCGCTATCGCGCCCACGACTGGACGGGTCTTCATCGACGGTTTGGACGTGACTGAGAAGCCGTCGCGGGAGCGAGGGCTGGGCATGGTGTTCCAGAACTACGCGCTGATACCGCATATGACGGTGTTCGAGAACGTCGCGTTTCCGCTCAAGGTGCGCAAATGGGGCGCGGAGCAGATCCGCAAGCAGGTGACGGAGACACTGGAGAAGGTTGGCCTCTCGAAGTTCGAGCAGCGAAAGCCTAAGGAACTTTCGGGCGGTCAGCAGCAACGCGTATCCATTGCGCGGTGTCTCGTGTATTCGCCGTCGATCATCCTGATGGACGAACCGCTTGGTGCGCTCGACAAGAAGTTGCGTGATCAGTTGCAAGGCGAAATCAAGAGCTTGCACCGCGACATCGGAACGACGCTCGTTTATGTGACGCACGACCAGGAAGAGGCGTTGAATCTTTCCGACACCGTTTGCCTGATGAATCTCGGACGGGTGGAGCATCTCGGTACTCCGGTGGAACTCTATTTCGAGCCGGCCAACCGTTTTACCGCAGACTTCGTCGGCGAGTCGAATATCCTGTCTGGCACGCTGATAGAGGGCGGCTTGTTCAAGTCGATAGCCGGTACCACCCTGCATGTCCACAATCCGCAGCCGAAGCCGCATACCCGAGTAGAAGTGCTGATCAGGCCTGAGAACATCCATGTGCTCTCGGATGGCGAGGTCGCTACCGAAGAGAACGTCTTGGTCGGCGAGGTTGTGCAGTTCAGTTTCGTGGGTGGCCGTACGCGCGTGGAAGTGGTGGCGGGTGGCGAGCGCCTCCTCGCTACGCGTGCTTCGGCGCGCGACGACGCGAGCATCCGTCCCGGTCAGGAGGTGCGCCTGGCCTGGTCGCGGGCCAACTCCGTGGTGTTGGCGTGATCGCCGACGAGCTTTCGGCGCTGATCGGCAGCGGGAGCGTCCTGACCGCGTCTTCGGATTTGCGTAGGTACCTCCACGACTGGCGCGATCGCCATCATGGACGTGCGGCATGCGTCGTGATGCCGCGCACGGCGGCTGAGGTGTCCGAGGTGCTCTTGTATTGCAACGAGCGTGCGATCCCGGTGTTCCCGCAAGGGGGCAACACCAGCGTTTGCGGCGGGTCGGTTCCGTCAGCAGATGGCCGCGGCATCGTCGTTAGCCTCGAGCGGCTGAACGCGATCCGCGAGGTGAACCCGGAGAATAACTCCATGACCCTCGAAGCGGGCTGTGTGCTGACCGACGCACAGAATGCGGCGAAGGCAGCGAATCGCTACTTCCCGCTCAGTCTTGGCTCCGAGGGCTCGTGTCAGATTGGTGGCAATCTGGCGACCAACGCGGGCGGTACTTCGGTGGTGCGCTACGGCAACACGCGTGACCTCGTTCTGGGCATCGAAGCCGTGCTGCCCGACGGGCGCATCTACAACGGCCTTCGCACCTTGCGCAAGGACAACAGCGGCTACGACATGAAGAACCTGTTCATCGGCTCCGAGGGCACATTGGGCATCGTGACTGCCGCGGCGCTGAAGCTGTTCCCGCTGGAACCGACGACGGTGACGGCAATGTTTTCGCTGAACAGCCTGGAGGATGCCGTCGCGCTGGGTTCGCGGCTGCAGAAGCGGTTTCCGGGCGAACTGGTCGCCCTGGAGTTAATGTCGTTCTCGGAGATCGAGATCGTGCTGCGGCACATACCTGGCAGCCTGTGCCCGCTTGAAGAGCCCGATACGTGGCAGCTGATCGTCGAACTGACCTCGTCGGCTTCGTCTGAGTCGATGACCGACGAGCTGAACACATGCGTCGAAGCGGCGATTGCAGCCGGCACCATATGCGACGGGGTGGTCGCATCGAACGAGAAGCAGCGGCAGGCCATCTGGCACTTACGACACCACGTTACCGAAGCGAACAAGCGCGAGGGTATGGGGCTGACGCACGACATCGCGGTGCCCGTGTACCGCATCCCCGAATTCGTGAACTGCGCCGGCGCTATGGTCGCAAACAAATATCCCGAAACGACGGTAGTCATCGTCGGCCATATCGGCGACGGTAACCTGCATTACATCGTGATGGTGCCGCATCAGCACTGGCGTGAGATCGAAGACAAGGCCGGCTATCAGTTGCGCCTGGCTCACGGTCTCTACGATATTGCCGTTCCGATAGGCGGCACCTTCAGCGCGGAACACGGCATCGGAAGCCTGCACGTGCAGGAAATGGCGAAATACAAGGGTCGCGTGGAATTGGAACTGATGTGGCAGATCAAGCGGATGCTCGATCCGAAGGGCATCATGAATCCGGGCCGAGTCTTGCCCCCGCTCGTCTGAGACCGTGCAGCTTGCGACTGTGAGCGATTGGCGTGCTGCCGCGCGCCGCATCCTTCCTCGGTTCGCCTACGAGTACCTGGAAGGCGGCGCCGAAGACTGGCGCACGCTACGTCGCAACGAGGAGGCTTTCGAGCGCGTCGGATTCGTGCCGCGCGTACTCGTCGACGTGAGTAGTGTTGACACAACCGTGACGTTGTTCGGCCGCGAGTTGGCCATGCCGGTTGCCGTCGGTCCAACCGGCCTGAACGGCCTGTATCGGACCCGCGCGGAAGAGCAGCTCGCCGGTGCTGCCGGACGCGCCGGGTTGCCCTTCGTGCTATCGACCGCGTCGACATCACGCGTCGAGCAGGTACGCGCAGCCGCGACCGGGCCGCTGTGGTTACAGCTCTATGTGCAGAATGACCGCCGCATCGCCGAGCGTTGGATGCACAAGGCGCGCGAAGGCGGCTTCACGCTGCTGATGCTGACAGTCGATACGCCGGTCACCGGCATCCGCGACCACTACCGCCGCAACGGCTTCACGTTGCCGCTGCGCTGGACGTCGCGCTTGCTGTTTGACATCCTGAGCCATCCTCGATGGTGTATCTCCACCGGGCTGTACGGCATGCCGCAGATGGTGAACCTTGCCGATTGCTGCGAGCAGGAGGCAGACGTTGCGGCGCAGGCTGTCACGATGGCGCAAGAGATGAACCGGGCGCTCACATGGGGCGACCTGAGTTGGGTGCGGCGCCATTGGGACGGCCCAGTGCTCGTCAAGGGCATCGCAAGCGTCGCCGATGCGAAGCTGGCGCTGCAGCATGGAGCCGATGGCATCGTATTGTCGAACCATGGCGGCCGGCAACTCGAAGACGCCCCGACGGCGATGGAATTGCTTTCCGAGGTGGTAGATTCCGTTGGCACAAAGATGCCGGTGCTAGTCGACGGGGGCATCCGGCGCGGCAGTTCGATCGCAAAGGCCGTCGCGCTCGGCGCGTCTGCTGTTCTGCTGGGGCGCGCCCCGCTATACGGCTTGGCGGCGGGAGGTGAGGCCGGTGTAAGCGATGTGCTCGAGATCCTGCAGCGCGAACTCAACGTCACGCTCCGTCTACTCGGCCGCCCTTTGCTGCGCGATCTCAATCGCGCTGATGTCCAAGTCGTGTGATCCGGACAGGGGACATCAATAGCCCTTGAATTGCCACTGCCGCTCGGGCAGATACGATTCCTTGATCACGCGCGGCGATGTCCAGCGCAGGAGGTTCATCCAGGAACCGGCCTTGTCGTTGGTGCCGCTCGCGCGTCCACCGCCGAAGGGCTGCTGCCCCACCATCGCCCCTGTCGGCTTGGTGTTGATGTAAAGGTTCCCAGCCGCGTTTGCCAACACCGTCTCGGCCTGCCGCAGCGCCTTTCGATCGACGCAGAATATCGACCCGGTCAGGGCATACTCACTGGTCGAGTCGACCAAGTCCAGCGTCTGCTCCCACTCGGAGTCAGCATAGACGAAGACGGTGAGCACTGGGCCGAATAGCTCGTCGCGCATCAGGGGATGGTGGGGGTCGCTCACTTCGATCACTGTTGGCTCGACGAACCAGCCCGGTTCGGTCCAAGTCTTGCCACCGTAGACGATCTGGGCATTGATGTCGTCCTTGGCCTTCTGGATACGCCCCGATAGCCGGGCGTGCGAAGCATTGTCGATCACTGCGCCCATGAAGGTTTCGCTTTGCGCAATGTCGCCGATGCGCAATTCCGGCAGCCGTTCCTTCAGCCCGGCCTTCACTTCTGGCCAGAGGCTTTTCGGAATGTACGCGCGCGAAGCGGCGCTGCATTTTTGTCCTTGATACTCGAAACCGCCCCGGATCAGCGCCGTGGTTACTTCCACAGCATCGGCAGACGGATGCGCCAGCACGAAATCTTTACCGCCGGTCTCGCCGACGATGCGCGGAAGCGTGCGGTAGTTGTCGATGTTCTCGCCGATGGACCGCCAGAGCGACCTGAACACTTGCGAGGAGCCCGTGAAGTGCAGCCCTGCAAAATCGCGGGATTGCAGCACGGTGCGTGTCGCCAGCGCGGGATCCGCCGGAATGAAGTTGATCACGCCTGGTGGTAGCCCCGCCTGCTCAAGGATCTCGAAGAATTTCCAGTTCGCGAGTGCTGATTTGAGCGACGGCTTCCACAAGGTCACGTTGCCCATCAGCGCGGGCCCACAGCACAGATTGGCACCGATGGCGGTGAAGTTGAACGGGCTCACCGCGTAGACAAAGCCTTCCAGAGGGCGCCAGTCCGTCCGGTTCATCGCACTGGGCACGGTGAGCGGCTGATTTGCATAGAGCTTCTGCGCTTCGAATACATTGAAGCGCATGAAGTCCATCAGCTCACCCACGGCGTCTGGCTCGGCCTGGTCCACGGTCTTGCTCTGGCCCAGCATCGTGGCCGCAGTGATTTCATGACGCCGCACTTGGCCGACGATCTCTGCGGCGCGCAAGAATACGCTGGCCCGCTTCTCAAAAGGCAGGGCGCGCCATTCGAGCGACGCGTGCTTGGCATTCGCAATGGCCGCCTGCACGTCGGCTTCGCTCGGGAGATGGATGCGAGCCAACAGACGACTCTGGTCGTGCGGCGCTCGTACCTCCTCGATGTCGCCGGAGAATACGCGTTCGCCACCGATCACGGCAGGAATCTCGACCACGCCGGCGGTCGCCAGATGTTTCTTGAGCTCGGCGCGCCCACCGACGTCCGCGCGATAGTTGAACTCTGGCTCGTTGGTCGGGCGAGGAAATTCGGGAAGTGCGTTCATGACGGTGATTTTCCGACGCGGCGCGCGAGTCGGCGCCGCATTAAGCAGCTCTTATCCTAAAGATCAGTCGACCTCTGGAGGCGTCCAGAGCACGTCCTTTGGCAGTTGCAGGCCTGCCCCAATCTCGGCAGAAAGGCGTTTTACCGATATGCGAATCAAGTCGCGGACGTCGTTCGGCAGCGTGCCGAGCTCACCTTGGCGGTAGGCGAGAGAGAAAGTGCGCGTCATGTTTGGGTAGGGCCTGTCTTGGCGCGAAAAGGCCGACAGCGGAAGAATACGCACGTTTGGCAGGAAGTGCCGTGACTGCCAGAGGCAGAGTGGCGTCGAAAGCGCGAAGCCCATGCCGCTGGCGATCAGGCTCAGCAGCGGGTCGGTGGCGTCGAATTCGTAGGTGCGTTCAAGGGTGTCACCGTTCGCTTGCAGATACTCGTCCACCTGCTGCCCTATCAGCGAGCGGGCGCTGTATCGCATGAACTGCAGGTGCCGGCTGAGATCGAGCAGCGATCCTAGCTTGTCGATCTCGAAGGTCGCCGGTAGCACAGCGTAGTAGCGCTCGGTGAACAACTGGACGCGCGTGATGCCAGGTAATATCTGCGCGCTTGTTGTCACCGCCAGATCGAGCTGGCGACTTTCGATTGTCGATTCCAGGTTCGGTGTGATGCCGGACCACATACGAATCTGATGCGAGGAGCTCGACAACGCCTTGATCAGTACCGGCCCGATCGTTGCCGCGAACGAATCGACGCAGCCGAATCGGACGATCATGCGCTTGGCGCGGCTCACGTTGCGCACGCTCTCCATCATCTGATCCGCGTGCGTAAGGAGGTCCTTGGCGTTTTCGAACAGACGCTGACCGGCGGCCGTGGGCTGCGCGGGACGCGTCGAGCGATCGAGCAGCGGCGTTGAGAAGATCGTCTCGAGCTGTTTGACGCGCTGCGACACCGCCGCCTGTGAAATGCGCAGCAGGCGTGCTGCGTCGGACACACTGCCTGTCTCGATCACGGCTACCCAGCTCGCGAGCAAATCCCAGTCGGGTCGGGATTGCTCATCGATCAGGTTCATCGCATGCTGAAAGGAAGCGAGTCAGTATACCGACGCTTCCGGAATCCTTGCTACGGGCAACTCATGCATGCGAGAAAGCGCACCCTTGACGCACGCCTCCACTACAGGGGTGACTTGTGTCGCGAGATCCTTCCTCCATTGAAAGGGCTCGTGCTCTTCCATGTAAAGGGACTGGCACATCTCAAGCTGGATGGCATGTACGCCCTCGGCCGGCACACCGTACTTGCGGGTGATGAAGCCGCCCTTGAATCGTCCATTGAGGACCCAAGTGAAACCGCTGTCGCGTACGGCATCGACCGCGCCTACGACCACCTTGTCACTACAGCTATCACCGTCTGAAGTTCCGAAGTTGAAATCGGGCAACTTGCCTGGGAATAGCCTCGGAAGCACGCTGGCGATGGAGTGCGCTTCCCAGAGCAGAACGTTTGCATGTTTGGCACGAAGCCGCGCGATTTCTTGTTCCAGCGCGGCGTGGTACGGTCGCCAGTATGTATCCACGCGCCGGGCGATTTCGGCGTCGTCAGGTTCACAACCCGAGCGATAGAGTGGCTCGCCGCGGAACGATTCGAACGGGCAAAGCGACGTCGTAATCATCCCCGGATACAGCGACTCGCCTGTGGCTGGACGGTTCAAGTCCACGACGTAACGCGAGACCTTGGCCAAGATAATCGTGGCATCGAGGCGTTCCGCGAACGAATACAGGCGGTCGAGATGCCAATCCGTATCCGCCAGCGTCAACGCCTCAGCCGTGTAGCGATCGCGCAGCTCGCTGGGGATGTCGGTTCCAAGATGTGGAACTGAGATCACGACAGGGTTGCGGCCCTGATGGCTCTCAAAAATGTCATCGTTCATGGATGCAATCATCGTTCGCGCCGTGTTGTGTTGCGAGCGGTATCGCTGCCGCTTTTTATCAGCATAAGCTTCTCTGAAGCGGGCGCAGGCGAATGGCGGCCAGATAAGCGGGCCGATGCGCATCGGCAGCCGTTACCTGGCAAGCTAGCGTTGCATCACCGTCACTCAACAGCGCGGTGTCGCGACCAGCTGTTAGTGATGGACCCCCGTCGACCGAATAGGCGACCGAGGAGTTCACCGGCAGGACGATCACCGTGCTGTTCTCATGGGGTGCGAGCAGGGCCTGGCGACCGATTAGGATGTCGGCACTCGCAACTTGTGTCTCGCACATAATGTTCAACACAGTTGCGGCTTCGCCTTGCAGCCGGCAGTCCCACGCGATACCGCCAAAGTAGCGCGAAAGTTCGTGGGGAAGAAGGGAGACAGTCAGGCCTTGACAGCTCAGCTGAAGCCCCTCGCCGTTGACGACAATCGAATGGCGCCACATCGCTTCGAACACCGAGAATGGACCGTGTTGCGCGACCTGCGCGAGACTGACGCGCCAGCCGACTCCTTCGGCCAGCTGTCGCGTCGTGCCGGCGCCGTTCCTCCACGGCTGCGGCGAGATGGTGTTGATCGGCACAATGGTCATCGGGCCCGCAGTTTACCTACAACGTAAGCGCGCGGTGAACCCATTTTGACGCGCCGGATCGTCAATCGCCCGCAGCATTGACCTCGTCGGTAATGCTGGCGTTGTCGTAGTAAGCCGCGATGGCCCTGTCTAGACGCTTGAGCAGAGCGGGTAGCGTTCACCATCCCCGCGAACAGGCATCGCGAATGCGTTGCTGCCATCGGCTGCGCTGGCGACGCATTCGAAGGGTGTGAAGACACCGAGCGTGGCGTCGCCGCTGAACCGCCCCGGGAATGAACTGACCCCCAGAAGTTGGACGAACTCGAAGGGGTCACATGAAGGAAACCGACATAGAGTTCAAGCTGCAGGTGGTGCAGAGCCACTTGGCCGGCGACGGTGGAGCCAATCTGCTGGCGCAGCGGTAGTCGGTGTTGTTGAGCTGCTTGTCCAGTTGGGTCACGATGCCCATCAGCTGCTCCTGCTCGACCACTCGGATTCGATGGGCCAGCCAGCGCGTCGACTGGTGATGCGCACCGCCGTCACGTAGAGGCGCCCGGCGCGCCACTGGCCGAGCGGCGCCGCCTCGACATCGACGCCGCGGATCAGGCCCTCGATCGGCGCCGCCACCACGTCCATCCGCTGCACGCCCGGCGTCGTCCAGGCCAGGCGCCTTGGCGCGTAGAGCTGGCGCGCGGCGTGGCGCGTCAGCTCGATCATGTCCACCGCGGGCTGCTCGGCCGGTGCGGCATCGCCCGAGGCCTCGGCGGCGCCTGCCGCCGTCTCCGCGGTCTGAGCGACGCCGCGGCCGGGCTCGACCACGAACACTTCCAGCTCGGCGCGCGCGCTCGCGGTGCCGGCTTCGGCCACCAGGTCCATCGGGATCTGCTGGCCGCTGTCGATCAGCTCGGCCACGATGCGGATCGGCGTGAACGGCACCAGCGCGGTGGCGTAGATGGTGCGGTCGATGACCTCCAGGCGCGCCACGCTCGCCATGTCGGTCGGAACGTGCAGCGCGGCCGGCGCCGGCAGCGTGATGAGGCGCTCATGGCCCACCGGCAGCGGCACGCGCACCGGCTGGCGCTCGAACACCGCGCGCTCGACGCCGGCGCGCGCTTGCGCCTGGCTGGCGGGCGGGCGGCGCGTGCGGCTGTCGCCTGCAGCAGGTCGCGCGGCCTGGGCTGCGCGCGCCGCCGTCCCGAGACTGGGCGTGGGCGTCCCGCCAGCGCCCAGTACGGTCTCGCTGGCGCCCAGGTCCTGGCCCAGGTCCACCGGCTGCATCGGCGCCGCGACCGGCGCGTCCGCTTCGATCAAGTCTGGCGGCACGGCGTCCAGGCTCACCGATTGCACTTGCTGCGCCAACGCCGGAGCGGCCACCAGCAGGCCGCCCAGCAGGCAACTCAGGGACAGGGCAAACGGCTGTTTCATGCTTGACCTCGTGTGGTGGGATCGGATGGATCAGGGTTGTGGAGGTGCCGCGGGCGGCTCCTGGGTGGGTGGCGTGAATTCGGTGGCGCGCGGCAGCGACGGCGGCACGATGTGCTCGGACAGGCGCGGCTCGGCCGTGCCCGCCGCGACGGCTTCGACCTCACGCGGATCGAGCCGCGCCGGCCGATGCGCGCCGAAGCAATCGACGGCCAGGCGCCACGGGTTGCGCTCCCGGTCCACGTCGTAGCGCACCACGCGAATCGGGTAGCGGATGAAGGTGTCCTTGACCGGCTGGCCACGAAACGACTCCATCAGCTGCATGTCCAGCAGCACGGTCCAGGCCGAGGCGCCATCGGCCACCACCCGGTTGGCGGCGTAGCCGAATCCGGGGATCTCGGTCATCTGGCGCGTGCGCGAGCGCAGCTCGCCGGCCTGGTGGCGCTCGTTCATGTCGGCCTGCAGCTGCGCCTGGCAGTTGGGCGTCAGGTAGCTCTGCATGCGGAAGATCTGCGTGCCGTAGTCCTTGGCGCCATCGGCCTGCCAGCGGTTGACCTGCTGCCAGATGTAGTAGGCGAAGCCGTAGACGTTCACGTCCGGGACCGGCGCCTCGCCGTTGCTGAAGCGCACGGCGTCGCCGGCCTTCACGTCCGGTGCCAGGTGCAGGTCGAGCGTCTTGGGCACGCTGTAGGCGAAATACATGCCGGCCGCGCCCAGGGCAGCGACCAGCACGATCAGCTTGGCCAGGGTGGCGTTCTGCCGGCGCGCCGCGGCCAGGGCATCCAGGTGTTGGGAGCTGCTCATGGTTGCTTGTCCGCCGTGGCGGGAGGAGGGGTTTCGGGCGGTGGCTCGAACGGACTGGCCAGCGACAGGCCGAGCGTTCGACCCAGCGACCACCAGCCGTCGTGCGTGATGAACTTGGGCCTGGCCAGGCCGCGCGCGGCCAGCCAGAAATGGATGCGCTGGCGGTAATAGGCATCGGGTCGGCCGCGCTTGATGCGAGCCAGGTAGAGCGACGCGAACCAGAGCGTGGCCATCGGCCCGAAAATGCCCAGCAGCAGCACGAACTGCCAGCGCAGGGTGACGGCAAACAGCAGGCCGCCAAGCAGCAGGAACACGACCAGCGCCGCGACGGCGATCACCTGCGCCTCGCTCACCGTCATCCCGTTGAGGATCGGCGGCTCGACGTTGACGCGATCGGTGATCGGCGCGCGCTGGCGCGCGGCCTCCGCATCGGCGTTGGCCTGGGCGCGTGCTCGGCTCATGCGACCTGCTCCTGCGCCGTCAGGCCAGCGTCTCGAAGGCGTAGGTGGCGATCACCACGAGGAACACGGCCAGCACCGCGCCCATGATGAAATACTCCTTCAGGTCGGCGATTTCCGCGCGCCCGAGCGAGTAGGCCCGCCATTTGCCGAGCGCGCCCATGATCACGTAGACGAAGCCTAGGGCGCACAGCACCAAGGCCAGGATAGTGATGCCGGCCTTGAACCAGGCGCCCATGGCGCCGAGCCAGTCACCCTGGGCGACGGCGCCGCCGCCGATTCCGTCGGACGGCGTCGGCAGCTGCGGCAGCGCCGCCATCGCCGGGCTGCACGCCAGCGCGACGGCGGGCGCCAGCATCAGGCGTGCGCCTCGCTCGCGCGCGCGGCCGGCCAGGGCCTTGAGTTGCATCAGCTTGGTCTTCATGTGAACACTCCTTTGGGTTGATGAAGGCAGGGACGGGGAAACGAAAACCGGTTCGGCAAGGGCGGCCTAGACGACGAAGAACACGAGCGCCAGCAGCACCACCATGCGCACGCAGCCCCAGGCCACTTCGCCGGAAGTGATGTCTTCGCTGCGGTAGGCATCGATCAGCTGCAACACCACCCACACCCCGACCGTCAGGCAGGTCGCCACCACGATCAGGGTCAGGGTTAGCTTCAAGGCCGCGGGATCGACTCCCGATCCGGCCAGGAAGGCGTTGCGCATGTCGGCGTTCATGGGTGCGCAGGCCTCACTGCCTGTAGTCGCCGCGCAGCGGCGGCACCGGGCGCGGCTGGCGCGGCGCATCGATGTGCTGCACCACGCCATCCCTGAGCATCTGCAGGTCGCGCTCCAGCCAGTCGTAGCGGAACTTGACGCGCTGGCCGGTGGGCGCGCTCTGCGCGGCGGCGGCCACCATCGACTGCAGGCGCTCGATCTCGTGCGCGATGCGCGCCAGCTGCTCGCGTTCGGCCTCGTCGCCGCCGTAGATCGGCTGCGCCGATGCCGCGCCGGCAGCGGCCACCAGCAGCGCCAACAGCCAGGCGCGCCGCACCCTCGCACCGGCAGTCGGTTTGGGGTTTGCTTGCTCCATCGTTGCTTCTCCTTTCCGGATGGGTCAGACGTATTTCTTGAAGCTCGCCACCGTGGTGGAGAGCGTGGCGGCGACCAGGACGGTGAACACCAGCACCATGTAGGCCGGGTTGAAGCCGCCGAACGGCCAGGTCAGGTAGAGGCCGAAGCCGCCGGTGAGCGCCCAGGCCGTGTAGCGCTTGGCGTGGTGGTAGACGAAGGAGGATTCGCGTCCGCCGCGCCAGCGACGCAGATCGCGCCGCACCAGGCCATCGACCGTGCCGACGATGCACGCCAGCAGGAAGGCCGGCAGCGCGAACAGCGCCACGGACAGGCGCAGCACCACGTCCTGCGCCACGTGCATGCCGATCAGCGCCCACTTGGCGCCCGACTGGGCGGCCTGGCGCGAGGCCTTGCTCAGGCCGCCCTGCAGGAGCTTCTTGCCGCCGGCCGCGGCGCCCGGCGGCGGCTCGGACGGCAGCGGGCCGCCGGCCTGCAGCGACCGCTCGTAGTAGGTGCGCACGCCCAGCTTCTCGAAGGGCAGGGCGATGGCCGCGGTCAGGCGCCGCGCCAGCGCCTCGGTGTCGTCGATCAGCAGGCTGCGCGGCGCCGCCGCGATGTAGCCCAGGTCCTGCTCGACCAGGCGCTGCGAGTGCGCGATGCCTTGGCCCTTCCAGATCGTGAAGCTGCCGGCGACCTCGATGGCCAGGCCGACGAACCAGGCGAACAGCGACACGAACAGCAGGCCGAAGAACACTTCCACGGCCAGCTCCACCGGGCCGCGCGTGCGCGGCTTGATCGGGCGGTTGACGGCGACCGTGCTCATGACACGTGCCCCATGACCTGGCCGAGCACGGCGCCGTGGCCGAGCAGGCCGGCCGCTTCGTCTCCGCCGGCGCCGTCCGCGGGCGCCTCGTCGTCGGCCAGCGTGGTGTCGATCAGACCGGCCTCCAGGCCGAGGCCGGCGCCGGGTGCGGCCCAGCCGCCGGCAAAGCTGCCGAGCCAGTCGGTCTCGCGCGCCCACTGCTCGCTGGTGCGATAGCGCGCCTTCATGTCGGCTGCCACCTTCTGCAGCGACTCGGGCACGAAGGCGTCGCCGCGCGTGTCGGGCAGCGGGATGCGCAGCTTGTAGCGGCGGTTGCCTTCCAGCAGCGCGAAGGCCTGACCCTGCGGCAGTTCCAGCACGTCGGCGGCCTCGATCATCGGCACCTTGGTCTTGGTCACGATGTCGTCGTTGCGCGAAGTGAAGTCCACGCCGGTGCCCTGCGCCGCGGCGTCGGTCACGCCCGACATGGGCGTCAGATGCACGACATCGACCTGCGGCACCTGCTCGGCCAGCAGGTTGGCGGTGGTGACGCTGCGCACGCGCAGCATCACCAGGTGGTTGAAGTTGTCGAGGATCTGGCCGGCCTTGGCCTGGTCGCCCACGCGAGCCTCGATGTCGAACAGCGACTGGGTGTAGGCCGTGATGCGGAAGCCCGAGCCGCCGAGCTTGTTCACCATGGGCACGAACTCGGGCCCGGCAATCTCGTTGACCTCGTCGAAGTGGCAGCAGACATCCGGCAGGCGCAGCTTGCCCTGCGGGTCGTGCGGATCGAGCCCGCTCTTGTAGAGCTTGCCGCCCACGCTCACCAGGTCGGCCAGCATCGAGTTGCCCACTGCGGCCGACACCACGGCATCCGACAGCGCATCGAGGCCGGCATAGACGATGCCGCCCTGGCGCAGCACGGTCATCCAGTCGAAGATCGGCCGCTTGTCGTTCTGGTCGAAGTAGTCCGGGCTGATTAGCTTGCCCCCCGCGCCGGTGGTAAGCTTCTCCAGGAACGGGCCGAGGCTGGCGATGATCTTCTCGTAGAAGCTGCGCTCATAGCTGAACGCCGCTGCCAGGCCGGTGAGCACCTTGTCGTCCACGCGCGCCTGCTTGATCCACAGGAACATCGCCACCAGCTCGGGGTTGCGGTCCTGCAGGCTGCGCGGCACCGGAATGCCGCCCTTGCCGCCGATGCGCGCCTGCAGGTCGGCCACGCGCTCGCGCCAGTCGGCGTGCTGGCCCTGCGCCGCCAGGCGATCGAACACCATGGTCGCGTAGTCCATGAACAGGCCACCTGCATCTCGCCGTCAAGTTCGGGCAGATAGGGTCGCGCCGGCGCCTGGGCGATCGCTGCGGTGCTCGCCACCAGGGCAAGCGCGCCGGTCAGGGTCAGTTTGTGGGCCAAAGCCATGCGCACACCTGGTAAGAGAAAGCGACCCGGCCAGCAGCGAACCGCTGGGCCACCAGGCGTTTCGAGGTCTCAGGAGCAAAGCAGAGCGGGGTGAGTCTCAAACGTGCCGTGCGGCGTTACCGGGCCAAAGACACCTGACAAAAATCAGGCGCCGCCAGTGCATGCAAGTGTTCCGGCGCGCTCCAGCCGAGACCAGCGGAAACCGTGCGGCACGTGACGGACGGTTTTCGCTTGACAGGCGGCACGTAATGCAGTAACCGTCACAGCCACGAGGCACATCGCCGCACGCGGAGCCGGGCAGCCACTCAGGGAGCAAAGGCAAACGGCAGCCAGCCAGGGGCTGCTGGCGAACGGGCAAAGGCGCTCTTACAGGTTAATGGCCCAATCCAAAGGGCCGCGCGTGCTCCTCCAGGAGCGTCGCACGCGCGGCAAAGGTTCTACGGGAACGGGCAAAGGGCGCTTACCGGGTAGCGGCCCAAGGCGGCGCGGGACGCCGCCTTGGGCGCACGGCACAACGCCAGGCAGCTGCATCGCGAGAAGCAACTTGCGCCGGCCATGTCGCGAATGTGCGGTTAGCAGAAAGCGAGCCGCATTTCAACCGGAAACCCTCTGTCGGCTTGCGGCAGGTTTGGCCTGACACGTGGGCGCAGATGGGGGAACATCGCGCGCGATGTCAAAGGATTCTTACGAGCCGCCACGCTGGCAGGCACAGCACCGCACGCTCGAGGCCAGCTCGGAATGGCCATTCATGGGCCGCGACGCGCTGGACCACGGCCATGCCGTGTTTGCCATCGTCAGCCATCTGCGCACGCTCGGTCTGCAGGGCTGGACCAGCCGGCTGGTGCAGTGGTTAGCGCGCTACGATGGTTTCGAGCGCTATGTCGAGGAAGACGCCCACGATCCACTGCTGTGCGTGCGTGACCTGCTGCTGCGCCACGTCATGCGCCTGGGTCCGGCGGTTCGCATCGAACGGGATGCCGACACGCTGACTGGCGCAGCAAGCGACAGTGCGCTCCAGCGACGTATCGTGGACGACATTCTGGCGCTGGACTTCGTGCACTACCGGGCATTTTTGGGGCCGGAGCCCGTGCCGCGCCGCGGCGCGAGGCATTGGCAGCCACTGAAGCAGGCTTGGCTCTTGTTCATCGAGAGTCGTCAGCCGCACGAATCACTGTGGGTCTGGCTCAGCCCACGCGAACCGCTGCCATCGCTGGCGGCGTTGCGCGAGCACCTGATGGGAGCCTGATGCCATGCCGCGCATGGCATGGCTGCAAAACTGGCGCAAGCTGGCACCAGGCGCGCGCAGGGCAGGGCGCACGGCGCCAGCGGCAGCAGGGCAGGCAGAACCATCCGCAGTCCAGGCGCCGCGCGCGACAGGGTCGCAAGCAGGCTGGCTGCGCGTCCTTCCAGCCTCTGAGCTGCTGGCCGCCTGCCGCGCCGGCGAGGCGCTCGACGGCATCTGGCGCCAGTCGCGCCTGGCCGACTCGGTGTGGCGCCGCGACCTGCTGCCGGCAATCGAGCGCCACGCCGAGTTCGTGCAGCTCATGCCCGCTTCCGAGTCGCACCACCACGCCCATCCCGGCGGCCTGCTGGTGCATACGCTGGAGATACTGCTGGCGGCGTTGACCTGGCGCAACGGTCATTTCCTGCCCGAGGGCGCCAGCATCGAGCAGATCGACGCCGAGCGCGACGCCTGGACCTACGTCGTGTTCTTTGCCACGCTGCTGCACGACATCGCCAAGCCGATGACCGACCTGCGCATCACCTGGCGCGCCGCGCAGATGCCAGAGGCCCTGCGCTGGGCGCCGGTGGCCGGCAGCCTGGTGCAGATCAGCCAGGGCCGGCGCGAGCCGGAATACCGGGTGGAGTTCACGCCCCGATCGCTGCGCGACTACGGCGCCCACAGCCGCCTGGCGCTAACCATCCTGCACCAGGTCGCACCGCCCAGCGCGCTCAGCTTCCTGGCACGCACGCCGCACGCGCTCGACGTGCTGACGCAATTCCTGTGCGGCCAAGACGAGACGAGTCTGGTGGCGCAGATCGTGCGCCGCGCCGACCAGGCCTCGACCGCCAGGGCGCTGCTGCAGGGCAGCCGCGCGCGCTTCGACACCGCCACCAGCATCCCGCTGATCAAGCTGCTGATGAACGCGACCAAGGCGATGCTGCGCAGCGGCACCGAACTGCCGCTGAATCGATCCGGCGCCGCCGGCTGGGTCTACGACGGCTCGGTGTGGTTCGTCGCCAAGCGCCTGGCCGACGCGGTGCGCGCCTGGATCCGTCACAACGCGCCGGACGAAAGCATCCCCGGTGACAACAAGAACGACCGGCTATTCGACACCTGGCAGGAATACGGCTGCATCCAGACCAACCCGGCCAGCGGCCAGGCAGTCTGGTACGTGACCGTGCACGGCCAGGTCGAAGCTCTCGAAGCTGAGCAGGGCGAGGGCGCCGATCCAGGCGGCTACAGCCACAGCCTGACCATGCTGCGCTTCCCGCTGGCGCGACTCTACGACGACGAATCCCAGTATCCGCCGCCCATGGCCGGGCGCATCGAGGTGCGCGACAAGCGCGCGGCCAGCCAGGCCGCGACTGGACCGCAAAACGCTGACCCATCCGATGCCGAGCAATCCGCTGAAGCAGCTCGCTCCTCGGGACAAGACGTTGAAGCAGGGCAGGCCGCTGAACCGCGAAGCGGGACCGGAGGCACCGCAGAGGAAATCACTGAGGCAAGCAAGGCCATTCCCAAGCCTGCCACAGATGGCAGCATCGTGCGCGCGCCAAGTTTCAACAAGCCCAAGGCTGGCTCCGGCGCGGCGGCCAGGACGCCACGCCCTGCCGCAAGGCGCGAGCCGCCGCGAACGAGGCAGGAAGCTGACGCAGCTTTGCCGCCGGTCCCATCGGCACCCGCGCTGACGCCCGAGCCGATCGGCATCGCCGCAGGCCAACCCGATGGCTTCGAAGTGGACGATGGCGACGCTTGGCTGAATCAGGATGACGATGTGAGCGTCGCAGCGCGACAGTCCGCATCAGGCCACGCGCACCAGCATCGGGTGCAGCAGTCGCAGGTTCAACCACGTGCAAATGCGCCAGCCACGCCCCGGGCAGGAAGCTGCGGTAGTGCCGCAGCACCAAGCCGAGACAGCCGGCGCCGGCGCACCCGGGCCGTTGGTCGAATCCGGAACAGCGAACGTTCGCCCGCTACTGCCAGTCGCGGACCAAGCAGGAAGCGACGCCCAACCCGAGCCGGTGCTCCTGGTGCCGCGACTGCCCGAGCTGCCGCAGGAAGGTGCAGCGCGCCGAGCGGAGCCGAGCCCGAAGGCGCTCGGCTTCATGGGCTGGCTGCAGCGAGGCCTCGCCAGCCGCCAGATCAAGTACAACGAATCGGGCGCGCCGGTGCATTTCACCGCCGAGGGTATGGCGCTGGTTTCGCCACTGATCTTCAAGCTGTATGCGCGCGCGCTTGGCCCCGAAGCTCAGGCCAATGCCGTGGGCCTGCAGATCCAGCGCGAAATGATCAAGGCTGGCTGGCATCGCATGAATGCCGTCCAGGGCAGCGGGCGTGTCAACATCCTGCGCTACGAGGTCCTGGGCCGTGGCGGCACGCCCGTGGGCAAGCTGTTGGCCGTGGTGCTGGCCAGCCTCGAGCGTTGGGTGCTGCCGGTGCCGCCGGCCAATCCAGTGCTCAGGCTGACCTGACATGGCTCGGCACAATGGCTTGTGACTTTTGCGAGGCGCTATGAAACTTGATGGTTGACACGTGCCGTGGAAAGCGACTACATTCGCGGTGTGTGCAGTTCAGCGAGGTAGAAGCAGGAGTAAATTGACAGGGATGTGAGCGGAATGGGGCCGAATACGAGGCCTTTTTTTAAGGTGCATTACGCTTAATACGATGTATATTATGTTAAATGATAATTTGTTGTGTCTGCTCAAGAAAACTGTCCCCCTGTTGCAACCAGACCTCAGGGTTTGCCACGAAAGTGAGCTTTGAAGGGCTTTCGGCTCTTGCCAAGAAAGCGAAACTACTTATCATGGTTCGTAACCAAAGGATTCTTGACTTGCTGTTCGGGCCGTCTCCGGCCTGAGCGATGGATCGGGAGCATGATGTTTACGAGCCTCTATGACCGCCTGGTAAGCCGCAAGCGCGACGGAAAGAAGGTGGCGCATCGCGTCGAGGAGATCCGTGGTGCCATGCTGGGTTTGCTTGGCGATGAAGGTGCCAGGCGCCATCCGAACGTGGTGCGGCGAATCCAGTTCAGCGTCGACGAGATGGCGCTGTGGTATGCCCGCGGCGAACTGATGGCGGCGTTGGCCGACCTCTACGGCGAAGAAGCCGCGCATCGGCGTGTCAGCCGGCAAACCGCGCTGTTCAAGGGCCTGCTGCCCAAGAGCATGGTGGCGCGCTCTGTTTCCGGGTCATTCTGAATCGACACCCTGGTCTGAGGTACCCAGAACCCGTTCGGACTGCCGCTCAAGATCGATCCGGCAGATCGGTGGCCGCGCGGCGCCAGCCAACCCGAATCGCCGACTGCCGGATCCGGGGTCAGTGCAAATGGCCCCAGAGCAGCAACACCTCGCGCCCATGCAGCCATAGATCGACCGGGGCACCGACCGGCAGCAGCACCTTGGTCGGCACGTGCCCGAACGGCAGGCCGGACAGGATCGGCACTCGAAGCTGGTCGCGCAGGCGCGCCACCACCTTCTGCAGCGCAAAGCCACGGTCGTGGGGGCCCAGCGCATAGTCGGTGAAATGTCCCAGCAGCACGGCCTTCTGACGCGCCAGCACGCCGGCATGCAGCAGTTGCAGGAGCATGCGTTCAACGCGGTAGGGGTGCTCGCCCACGTCTTCCAGGAACAGCACGCCCTTGTTGACACCGGGCCACCAGGGTGTCCCGAGCAGCGAGTTCACCAGCGTCAGGTTGCCGCCCCACAGCACCGCCTGGTGTGCCAGCCGGCCCTCCCTGCCATGCAGTGCAGCCAGATCCGCGGCGGGCAGTCGCCAGCCCGTGCCCTCCCCGCTCCCGTCGACCAGATCCTGGAAGCAGGCGAGCGCGATCTCGTCCACGCCGTTGACCGGGTTCTTGCCCCGGCCTGCCTGGGCGCGCGTGGTGTCCGTCGGTTCCGCGGCGCCGAAACCCTCGCACAGCGCGGGTCCGCTCCAGCTCCGCGCCGACTCGCGCGCCAGCAGGCCGAGCTGCAGCACGGTGAAATCGCTGAAGCCGACCAGGCGTGTGCCCTGCCCGGCCGCACGCGACAGCTTGCGCCATGGGATGCGTGGCAGCAGGCGGCTCAGGCCGTAGCCGCCGCGCGAGATCAATGCGACGTCGGCGCCGCTGGCGGCCGCGCGCGCGATGGCGGCGAGCCGCGTGTCGTCGTCGCCGGCAAAGCGCTGCCAGCTGGCCAGCGCATCCGGATCGATCTCGACCTCGTGCCCCAGTGCCTGCAGGCGCTTGACTCCACGGCGAAACGCAGCTCGGTCGCGCACTGCGCCGGACGGAGAATAGATGTAGATGTGGGCCATGTTCTCACGCTTGCTGCTGCAAACGCCCGCCGATCAAGGGGTACCGGTGGCAGCAGCTATGAAAATTATAGATTCGGACGGCACCCGCGGCCGCGTGCACTCAGCCGGAAAAATGCGCCAGGGCGCGCCGCGCGATCGCCGCGCCCCCGTGTTCGGGCACGAAGTGCCCGGCCTGCTCCAGCACCCAGGGCTCGGGGCAGCCCCGGATGTCGGCATGCAGCCGGCGCATCACGGCCTCACCCAGCACCGGATCCCGGGCGCCGATCACCATCAGGCTGCGCCCCGCCCATTCTTCGCGCCAGAAACGCCGCGCCTGGCGCGAGATTGACGCGCCGTCGGCATCGGGATCCCGCGGCACCATGCGCGGAAAGGCGCGCGTGGCGGCTCGGTGCCCAGGGTCCGGAAAGGGGGCGTTGTAGGCCGCGCGCTCGGCCGTCGTGAGGGTCGGCCGGGCGCGTGCCAGCAGACGCCCGATGTCGAACGCCGGCTTGCGGGCGCAAAAATCGCGCCAGTCCAGAAAGCCGGGCGACAGCGGCGTGTCTCCGGTCCCCAGCATGGTGTTCATGGCCAGCAGGCCGGCGTAGCGCCCGGGAGCGACCATGGGCAGGGTCAGGCCCAGCAGGCCGCCCCAGTCCTGCACCACCAGCACGATGCGTTGCAGGTCCAGATGCTCGACCAGTTCCAGCAGGATCCGGCGATGCCGATCGAAGTGGTGGAAATCCTCGCGCTTGGGCTTGTCGCTCCGACCGAAGCCGATCAGGTCGGGCGCCACCACCCGGTGCCCGGCCGCTGCCAGGATCGGGATCATGTGGCGATACAGGTAACTCCAGCTCGGGTTGCCGTGCAGGCACAGCCAGGTCAGCGGAGCGTCGGCCGGCCCTTCATCCAGGTAGTGCAGCCGCAGGCCTGAAAGCGCCGGCAGGGTGCTCAGATATCGGGGCTCCCACGGGTAGTCGGGCAGGTTGACGAAGGCGCGTTCGGGCGTGCGCAGCGCATCGTCGCGCAGCGGCGCCGGGTTGGCCCGGCGCGTCTTGAAGAAGTCGCGCAGCAGGGCAGCGCCCTCCTCTGCCAGCACGCCCCCCTGCACTGCGGTCTGGTGGTTCAGGCGCGCATCGGCGAACAGGTCGATGGCGCCACCCGCGGCACCGGTCTTCGGATCCTCGGCCCCATAGACCACTCGCGCCAGGCGCGCATGCAGCATCGCGCCGGCACACATGGCGCAGGGCTCGAGCGTGACGTAAAGCGTGCACTCGGCAAGCCGGTAGTTGTCCAGGCGCGCAGCGGCAGCGCGCAGGGCCTGGATCTCGGCGTGGGCCGTGGGATCCTGTGCCTCGATCGGGGCGTTGCGTCCGTGCGCAACGACGCGGCCCTGGTGGACGATCACGGCACCGACCGGCACCTCCCCGGCGGCGGCAGCGGCGCGCGCCTCTTTCAGCGCGAGTCGCATGGCGTCGCGGTCGTCATGCACGACTTGATCCAGGGTCTCGATCCGGGTTGAACGCATGCGGTGGATGGGAATGCGGTTTCAGGAGCATGCCAGCGGGAGCGCGTCACGGGTCGCTGACGGCGTGAGATTTCACCGGCTCGGGCACACGGATCGGCTGGATGACCGGCCGCAGCCAATAAGCTCGATTCTTGCAGATGACGTTCGGTGGCCGGCGCCGGTACATGCAGTCGCTGGTCGTGAGTGATTCCCAGCCAGTCCCTGCATCGTCGTATCGTCTGCCGACCCCCGACGTTCCGCGGCACGCCGACCCCGGTCGATACCGCCGTGCGCCACCGGAGTGCTACCAAAGGACAACAGCCGGCGCGAAAGTGTGCGGGATTACAGCCTTTTGCGGGTGAAACTGCACGCGCGGGCCGTGAACCCTTCCATAATGGCCCCCGCTGATTCGTAATTTAGTGTAACTATCTACTGTCATTGCGACAGAGGACACCAGTCCAGATTCGACCGAACGACCGAGATCGCCGCTTGTGGCGCGCCGCCCATGCCATTCGAGGACCAACCATGAAGCCCTTGCTCCCCCACCGCCCTTCGGCATTCCCCGATGCAGGGGTGGGACTGCAGGCCCTGGCATGGCTCTGGCATCGAGTCCGACGTTTCCTCGCCGGTGAGTCGGACGCACTGGGTGTCGCGCGCGCCCGCCAGCCAGGCCGCGGAAACTGGCTCAGACCCCACGCGTACCTGGGAACCCTCGGCATGTTCGTGGCTGCAACGCTGAGCTTGCCGGCCCAGGCGGTCGTGCTTGGCAGCGCCGCGGCGCGATCGCACCTGGGCCAACCGCTGGTGGTCGAGATCGGCGTGCTGGATTCCGACGCCGACAGTCTGGCGGCGACGCTGGCGTCCCCCGAAATGCACCAGAGCCATGGAATCCGTGCACCGCACTACGACCTGGGGCGCCTCAATGTCCGTGTGATCGAGAAGAACGGGGGCCAGCGTGTGATTCGCGTGACGAGCGAACGCCCCGTGCACGAACCGATCGTGCAGTTGCTGGTCGACGCTCGCGATGGCCGCGGGCACATCGTGCGCAAGCTCACGTTGCTGGTCGATCCCACGCCCGGACTGGCGGCCAGCCCGGCGACCGCTGCGGTCACTGCTGCCGCCAGCGACGTCAGTCCGGCGGCAGCGGAGAAGCGCGCCGCGCCGCTGCCCCGGCAGCGCGCCACGGCACGCGCGTCCAGCAAGCCCCGATCCAGGGCACGGCCTGCTGCCAAGCGAGCCCAGCGAAGCGCCACGCGCACCGCGGCGAAGGGCGTCGCCAAGCCGGCCGTGCGCGCCCATGTCGGCCCGGATGCCGGGCCTGCAGTGCGCACGTCGACCGCAGCGCCGGATCGCCAGACCGCCTCGGCGGCGCCATCCAGCGCTGTTGCGAGCGCAACCGGAGTCGAACCGACTCAGACGGACGGGCTGCCGGCCTTCCCGGACGATGCGGCCCAGGCGCTCCAGGATGCTGCCTCCCGACCCTCCACCGATTCCACCGAATTGGCTGCGGCTGCCACCCCGTCTGCCGACCTGGTTGCGCCGGCGGAGCCGAGCAGCATCGACTCGACCGTTGGAATCGGCGCCGCGCAGGCGGCCGCTCCTGCGCCATCGATGCCTGAGCACGCCGAGCGCCAGGCTTCCGAGCAATCGGCGGTGGGCTCGCGGATCAG
>CAYRHV010000001.1:37405-41486 GCA_964424045.1 uncultured Ottowia sp.
CTGAGCACGCCGAGCGCCAGGCTTCCGAGCAATCGGCGGTGGGCTCGCGGATCAGCGGCCAGATGCTGGTCGCCGGCGCGGTCCTGCTGCTGGGCGGCCTGTTCATCCTGCTGCGGCGTCGCCGGCGTGCTGCGGGTTCCGATGCGCTCGACTCGGTGCTGGCGGCGTCCGAAAGCGAGGAAATCTCGGCCTTTGGCGCTCACGTCGACTCGACGCTCGGGGATTCGGCTTTCCCGCCGACCACGCCCCGGGTCCGCGTTGCGGCGGCGCAGCAGCCCAGTCACGACAGCCTGGCCGCCCTGCAGGCCGATGAAGACGTCGATCCGGTCGCGGAAGCGGATGTCTACATCGCCTATGGCCGGACCGACCAGGCCAAGGCGATCCTGCAGGAAGCCCTACACCACCATCCGGAGCGTGCCGCCCTGCACCTGAAGCTGATGACGATTCACCGGGACCAGAGCGACGCCCTGGCCTTCAAGGAGCGTGCACGCACGCTGGCTCTGCTGACTGGACAGAGCGGGCCGTCGTGGCAAGAAGCCTGCGAGATCGGGCGCAAATTGATCCCGGGAGATTCGCTGTTCATCGAGACGGGACACCTGCCCCTGTCGGACCATGCCGCCCCAGAGGAACGACAGCGAGACGGGACGCCGGCAAGCCCGATCGTCGCCGGGCCGGCGGTGGGCGCCGTGCCCTGGGCCAGCCTGACCGCGTCCGACTATGCCGAGCTGGGCGACACCGATCCCGGCGCCCTGGCCTTCACCGCACCACCCGCGGAGTCGACAGCCGGCGACACGGTGCAGCCCGCCATCCAGGTCGACCTGGAGTTGTTCAGTGCGAAAGACGGCGAGCAGTCGACGCAGGCCGAGCCGCCGGAAGAGGAAACCACCGCACAAGAGGTGCCGGTGAAGGATCTGCAGTAGGCGCCGAGTGGACAGCCAGTCCCCGAGGGGCTCTGGTTGCGCCGATCCCGGCCGGCACACGGACTTGTCGGCGCAGCGGTTCCGCCCCTGACCGGCCCTCCTCAGGCGCGCTTGGCGGCCGCCTGCTCATTGCCCGCTGCGGATCCACTGGGCGGCCTTCTCGGCGATCATCAGCGTGGGGCTGTTGGTGTTGCCGTGGGTGATGGTGGGCATGATGCTGGCGTCCGCCACGCGCAGCCCGGCGACGCGGCCACCGCGGCCGTCGAACACACGCAGGCGTGAATCGACCACGGCCTGCGGATCGTCCTCGCGGCCCATCTTGCAGGTGCCCACCGGGTGGAAGATGGTGGTGGCGATGTCGCCGGCCAGTCGCGCCAGGTCCTCGTCGCTCTGGTATTGCACGCCGGGCTTGTATTCCTCGGGCTGGTAGCGGGCGAGCGCCGGCTGCGCCACGATGCGGCGCGTCACGCGCAGGCTGTCGGCCGCGACCTGGCGGTCCTCGTCGGTGCTCAGGTAGTTCGGCGCAATGGCCGGCGCGTCCTGGAAGTTGGCGCTCTTCAGGCGTACGCTGCCGCGCGAGGTCGGCTGCAGGTTGCAGACGCTGGCGGTGAAGGCGTCAAAGGTGTGCAGCGGGTCGCCAAAGGCTTCCAGGCTCAGCGGCTGCACGTGGAACTGGATGTTGGCCTGCGGATAGCGCTCCGACGAGCGTGTGAAGGCGCCGAGCTGCGACGGCGCCATGCTCATCGGCCCGCTGCGCTTGAGCAGGTATTCCGCACCGATCATGCCCTTGCCCCACAGGCTGCTGGCGCGGGTGTTGAGGGTGGTGACGTGGGCCACCTTGAACACCGAGCGGATCTGCAGGTGGTCCTGCAGGTTGCCGCCCACGCCGGGCAGCTCGACCCGGGTCTGGATGCCGTGCGGCTGCAAATGCTGCGAGGCGCCGATGCCGGAGAGCTGCAGGAGCTGTGGCGAAGCCACGGCGCCGGCGCACAGCACCACCTCCTTGTGCGCGTGGACGCTCAGGGTCTCCTGGCCCTTGACCAGTTCCACGCCGGTGCAGGCCATGCTGCCGTCGCCGCGCTGGTCCAGCAGCAGGCGCTTGACCTGCGCACCGGTCCAGATCGTCAGGTTCTGACGCTGCTGGATGGGCCGCAGAAACGCCTTGGAGGTGTTCCAGCGCCAGCCGCTGCGCTGGTTGACTTCGAAGTAGCTCACGCCCTCGTTGTCGCCGCGGTTGAAGTCGTCGGTGGCCGGGATGCCCGCCTGCACCGCGGCCTGGGCGAAGGCGTCCAGGATCTCCCAGCGCAGGCGCTGTTTTTCAACGCGCCACTCGCCGCCCGGCACGTCGAAGGCCTTGTGTGCCGGGTTGGTGTTGTCGCCGGCGCTGCCGTGCAGGCGCATGAATTCGCGGCGCTGGGCGTCGCTCCAGCCCTCCTGGCTGTTCGGATCGAGCCGGTAATGGTCTTCATGGGCCCGAAAGGCCTGCAGCACCTGGTCCCAGCGCCAGGCGTCGTCGCCGGTGACATCGGCCCAATGGTCATAGTCGCGCGCCTGGCCGCGCATGTAGATCATGCCGTTGATGCTGGAGCACCCACCCAGCGTCTTGCCGCGCGGGTAGCGCAGCTGGCGACCGTTCAGGCCCTGGTCGGCCTCGGTGTAGTAACACCAGTCGGTGCGCGGGTTGCCGATGCAGTACAGATAGCCGACCGGAATGTGGATCCAGTGGTAGTCGTCCTTGCCGCCGGCTTCCAGCAGCAGCACCCGCACCTGGGGGTTGGCGCTGAGCCGGTTGGCCATCAGCGCGCCCGCAGTGCCCGCGCCCACGACGATGTAGTCAAAGCTGTTGCGTTCCTGCATGGTTTGTCTCCTTGCCGGGGATCACTGGGTTGGCAAAAAGGCAGCCTGTGGGGCTGTAGTCAATGGCTGGTGGGCATGGCGAACTCGGCACCCTTCGCCGTGGCCTGGGGCCAGCGCTGCATGATGCTTTTCTGCCTGGTGTAGAAGCGCACGCCCTCTTCGCCGTAGGCGTGCATGTCGCCGAACAGGCTCTTCTTCCAGCCGCCGAAGCCGTGCCAGGCCATGGGCACCGGAATCGGCACGTTGATGCCGACCATGCCGACCTGGATGCGGCGGCCAAACTCGCGGGCAATGTGGCCGTCGCGCGTGTAGCAGCTCACGCCGTTGCCGAACTCGTGGCTGTTGATCAGATCGACCGCGTGGCCGAAGTCCTCCACCCGCACGCAGGCGAGCACCGGGCCGAAGATTTCCTCCTTGTAGATGCGCATCTCCGGGGTTACGTGGTCGAACAGTGTGCCGCCCAGCCAGAAGCCGTCGGCGCAGCCCTCGCCCGCCCGGTTGCCGTCGAAGCCGCGGCCGTCGACCAGCAGCTTGGCGCCTTCCTGCACGCCCTGCTCGATGTAGCCGGTGATGCGCGCCTTGGCCGCCGCGGTGACGATGGGGCCCATTTCGGCGTCCAGATTCATGCCGTTGAGGACCTTGAGCGCCCTGGTGCGTTCGATGAACCTGGGCAGCACCTTCTCGGCCGTGCCCTCGCCGACGAACACCGCCACGCTGACGGCCATGCAGCGCTCGCCGGCCGAGCCGTAGGCGGCGCCGATCAGGGCGTCGACCACCTGATCCATGTCGGCATCGGGCATCACCACCAGGTGGTTCTTGGCGCCGCCCAGGGCTTGTACGCGCTTGCCGTGGCGTGCGCCGGTTTCGTAGATGTGGTTGGCGATCGGCGTCGAGCCGACGAAGGAGATGGCCTGCACGTCGGGGTGCTCGATCAGCGCGTCGACCGCTTCCTTGTCGCCCTGCACGACGTTGAACACACCATCGGGCAGGCCGGCCTGCCTGAGCAGCTCGGCCATCAGCAGGCTGGGGCTGGGGTCGAGCGGGCTGGGCTTGAGCACGAAGGTGTTGCCGGCGGCCAGCGCCACCGGGAACATCCACATCGGCACCATGACCGGGAAGTTGAACGGCGTGATGCCGGCCACCACGCCCAGCGGCTGGCGCAGCGTCCAGTTGTCGATGTTGGTGCTGACCTGCTCGGTGAAGTCGGTCTTCAGCAGCTGCGGAATGCCGCAGGCGAACTCGACGATCTCGATGCCGCGCGTGACCTCGCCCTGCGCGTCGGTGAACACCTTGCCGTGCTCGGC
>CAYRHV010000002.1:0-39848 GCA_964424045.1 uncultured Ottowia sp.
ACGGCGATCTGCTTGCCCACCGCCACGAGCGACTGGCCGCCGCAAGCGAGCTGCGTCACCGTGCGGTCGAACTCATGGTGTGGAAGAAACTGCGCGAGATAGCGCCCGCGGATCAGCTGGTAGACCGCCAGTTCTTTCTCCGACATGGCCAAGAGCTTGGCCGGCTCCAGCGTGGGGATGATGCCGTGGTGCGCCGTCACCTTGCCGTCGTTCCAGGCGCGCGAACGCTGGTTGCGGTCGAGCTGGCCGAGCAAGGGCCGCAGGCTGGGTTCGGTGGCGAGCAGTGCATCGAGCACCGCCGGCACTTCCGCGAGCATGCTTTCGGGCAGGTATCCCGAGTCGCTGCGCGGATAGGTCGTCGCCTTGTGCGTCTCGTACAGCGCCTGCGCGATGTCCAGCGTCTCCTGCACATCGAGGCCGAGCTGACGCGAACACACTTCCTGCAAGGTGCCCAGGTCGAACGGCAGCGGCGGTGCCTCGCGCACGCGCTCGGTGTCCACCGACACGACCTGCGCATCGCGTGCGGCGCGAATGCGATCCACCGCCTGCTGCGCCACCGGCTGCTGAAGGCAACGACCTGCTGCATCGGTGCTGCCTTCGGGCGGTATCCAGCTCGCGGTGAAGGACTGGCCGGCATGGGATAGCAGCACGTCCGCGGCCCAATACGGCACGGAGACGAAGCGCGCGATCTCGCGATCGCGGTCCACCACCAGTTTCAGCGTCGGCGTCTGCACGCGCCCCACCGACAGCACGCCGGTATAGCCGGCCTGGCGCCCCAGCAGTGTGAACAAGCGGCTCAGGTTCATCCCGATCAGCCAGTCGGCGCGCGATCGGGCGAGTGCGGAGAAATACAGCGGCAGCGTCTCGGCGGACGGCTTGAGCGCACCCAGCGCTTTACGGATCGACGCATCGTTGAGCGCCGACAGCCACAGGCGCTGAATCGGCCCGCGGTAGCCGCATAGGTCGATGATCTCGCGGGCGATCATCTCGCCCTCGCGGTCGGCGTCGGTCGCAATCACTAGCTCGCCCGCCTTGGCGACGAGCTGCTGCACGACCTTGAATTGCGCTGCGGTCGCCACCTTGGGCTCGACACGCCAACGCTCAGGAACAATGGGCAGCTGCTCGATGGCCCAGCGCTTGTACTGCTCGCCGTAGCCTTCGGGCGGAACCGCCTCGACCAGATGACCAATGCACCAGGTCACGACAACACCGGCGCCGCTGTAGCAGCCGTTGCTGCGTTGGCCGGCGCCCAGCACACGGGCGATGTCCTTGCCCTGGGACGGCTTCTCGCACAGGAACACGCGCATGAAGCCTCCTTGGAAGTGTGCGGTTCATCGGATGGGCGTCAGCTTGGCCGGGCCAGCAGATGCCGGCAGCAAGGAAGCCGATTGGCGCAGGCACCGCTTTGTGGTCGGCAGGCGATCCGTTGCCGCAGCGGTCCGCGCAAACCGCAACGGCTGGCGCAGCAGGCGCGTCGTTTCGGGAGGGCGACTGGAACTCGGTGGAACACCCTGGAGCTATCCCCTGGGGATAGCTGGTGCATGGCGGGCGTATGACGGTTGCTACAGCCGCCCTCGGGGGACGGCGACGGGCGAGCTACTGCCCGCCGGCCGGCTTGGCGCTGAGGGTCACCGACTCGATGCGGTACGGCAGGATGCCGACGCGCCGGGCCTCGACCTTGAACGTGACGCGCTCGTTCTCGTCGGCGTCCTCCCATTCGTCGCGCACGGTGCGGCCCTCGACCAGCACCCGCATACCTTTCTGGTACAGCGTCTTCCAGTGGTCGGCGTCGCGGTGCCACAGCTCCACGGGCGCCCAGAAGCCGCCGCGATCTTCGTACTCGCCATCCTTCTTCGGGATCGGGTTGTCGAAATAGACGTTCAGGCGCAGCAGCCGGCGCGGCTCGTCGTTGCCGTTCGGGAATTCGCGGTAGTCTGGCGCAGAACCGATGTTGCCCTCGCCGACGAAGTGCGTGCTCATGGTGACTCCTTGGTGGTGGGTGGAACGGCCGCGGTATGCCCGTGGACACGCCGCAGGTAAGCCGCTTCGGCCTGGGCGGCCTTGCTGGCGCACTCCTGGGCCTGGCGGCCCAGCGTGTGAAGGAGGCTGATCTGCATGTTCAGTGCGATGCGCTGCAGCTCCATCGCGTACAGGTCATCGATCAGCGAGGCCGGCGTCGCGGGGCGGTCGAGCAGCGTTTCCCACAAAGCCACGCCCATCGCGGAGCGGTCGTGGTTGCGCCAGCGCAGGAAGGTCGTCCCTGTGCCAGTGGTCTGCTGGGCCAGTTGCACGTCGAGCAGCGAGAAGGGGTAGGCCCGCGCCTGTTGCAGCACGCGCCGCTGCGCCAGGCCGATCAAGTCGTCGCGCAGCGCCGTGCATTGGCTGGCCCAGATGTCCAGACTCCCATTACCCTTAAAAGGCTGTAAAAGGCCTTTTAGGTAGCCCGCATGTTCCAGGCGCTGGAAGTCCGCCTGTTCCAGCGGCAGGAAGCGCGCCGGTTGGCCGGTCGATGATGCCGTCATGCTTTGGCGCCTTCGCCGTCCTGGTCGCTGTCTTTGTGGTCTTGCACCACATCGGCTGCGCCAGCGACGGGTGCGACATCAGCGGCTGCGCCAGGCTTGCCCGCCCGCCGCGCGATCGGTGGCGCAAAACGCGAGCGGCGCGTGCCTTCGAGCACGTCCTGCGGCAGCTCGCCGAACTTCTCCAGCGCCGCCCGCGCCACCGCGTTCTTCGAGGCGAAGTCGTCGCGCGTTGCGCCGGAGTAGCGGTACTGCTGTGCCAGCGAGAACAGGCTGCGCAGCGCGTGCGCGCCGTCGTTGAGCCAGCGTTCCAGCGTGCTGCGGTCGATCAGCGCGGTGTGGTGGGCGAGGATCAGCTTGCGCGCCAGGTCGTCGTAGTCGGCCAGCAGGTACACCGCCATGAAGCCGAGTTGCGCGTTGACGAACAGCGGCAGCTTCACCGGCTGCACGTTCATGTTCTCGCCCAGGGACAGCGCGGGCGGCACATCGGCCAGCGCCTGATCCACCTGTTCGCGCAGCGCCTGCAGGCCGGCCTTGGTCTGCGTCAGCTTGTCCTCGATGCGCAGCATCCACCAGTCCGAGTAGGGATCGTCCTGCTCGGCACCGCGCTTCATCTTGTTCATCACGCTGATGTAGCCGTTGAGGCCGATGATGCCGGGCCGCCCCTCGGCAGGCGCTCGCCCATGCCAGATGCGCGAAGCGTGGTGCGTGTGCAGCGTCAGCGACATCGCGCTGCGCAGCGATCCGAGGTTCAACTGCAGGGGCTGTTGGGGCTCGTTGGACATGGTGATGACTCGCGGTGAAGGAACGAGCCGCCAGCATCGGCATCGCCCGGAAGGCCGTCAGTCAACAAACCGCAGCAGGCGTGTCCCCGGTTGTCGTCTCGGGAAGGCTGCGTGTTCCATCTATCCCCTGGGGATAGGTCTGCAACGGGTCGCGACGACGTGATGCGCGACAAACCAGCGCCGTCCGCCGGAAGGCTTGATGTCCCAGCTATCCCCTGGGGATAGCTGCTCAGGAATCGCCGAGCGTAGAACGCAGCTTCGCCAGGTAGGCCCGCGCCGCCTCGCGGCCAGGGCCGTTCGGTGCAGGGGGTGGGGGTTCTGCTGGCCGCGGCGGTGCATGCGGCGGTGGCGGCGTCGATGACGAGCCGCCTTCGCCCGCCCAGGCCTTGAACTCCCCGCGAATCGCCTTCTGGATGATGCCGAACAGGTAGCCGGCCGGGTTGCGCACCGCGCTGTTGCGGCAGCGCGCATCCCATTCGTCCAGCACCGCCTGCCGCAGGGACTCGTCCACCTGCTGTAAGGCCACCAGCGCGCCGCTTTGCTGCTCGTCCTTCAGGCGCAGCAGGCGCTCGGGCAGGCGCAAGTGCTGCAGCGCCTTCGCGCGCGGTACTGTACGTATTTGATTTATACGATCCATACGTACAGTACGGTCCTCCTTCGGATTCCGAAGTGAGCCGTCTGGCGCGGGTTTCGACCCTGCTTCGGATTCCGAAGACGGGCGATCGACATTCCGAAGCAAGCCGTCCTGGCCTTCTTCGGAATCGTGATCCACAGCCTCTTGTGGATAACTCCCCTCGGCCCAGCCATGCCGGGCCATGCGCTGTGCTAGCACCTGCAGGCGCGTGGGCAGCGTGCGGCCGTTGAGCATCGGGTCTTCGGCGATCTCGCGCAGCGTGTTCATGCCGACGATCTGAACTGCCTTGGCAGCATGGGTCAGCGCCTGGCTGACCAAGCCCAGGTAGTCGGGGTCGAGCTGCATCGCCTCGAAGGGCGTCAGCGGTTCGTCGTGCAGGACATAGAGGTTGCCGAGGATGCGGCCGGTCTTCGGATCGCGACGCCGCCGCACCAGGCTCAGCCAGCGCGTCAGCCGCAGCAGCGTCAAGGCGCGCGCCACGGTCTCGTGCGAGGCCTGCGCCGCACAGGGCATCGAGGTGAGGTAGGGGCGAAGCTGGTCGTAGGTCGGGAAAGCCGTCACGCCGTCGTCGTTGAGCTGCAGGCGGAACACCTGCCAGGCATTGCGCTCCAGCGGCGTCAGGCGCCGATCGAGGAACAGCGCACGCGGCACGCTCTCATGGCGGTTCCCGCTGTAGAGAAAGCCGTCGCTGGCCGGCGCAGCAGCTTGCGCCGTGGCCGTGCCGTACCCGGCCGGCTGCGCAGAGGGCAACAGTTGCCGCAGCGCGCCGTCGAACAACGCGGACAGCGCAACGGGGCCATCGCGCCGTGGTGCGCCGCCCGTCGCCATGGCCTACACCAGCCCCTGGTCGATCCAGTTGCGTATCGCCGCCCAGATCACCGACATCGGTAGGCTCAAGGTCTCGGCCAGGTCCATGGTCAGCGTCAGCATCGCCACCTCATCGTCCAGCGCGATGCTGCGTTCGGCGATGCCGGCCTGCCAGTGCCTCCACAGAGCCGTGTCCTGCTCTTCGTCCAGCACCGGATGGCGCCCCTTGCGCTTGGGCAGGCCGAGGATGTCGCGGCGCAGGGCGACCTCCTGATGCGTCAGACCGTAGAACCGGCTCACCATCTCCGTGCTGGCACCCAGGCGCAGCATGCGGTCCACCGTGGCGATCTCGCGCTTCACGTCATGCACCTGGCTCAGCAGCCGCTTCAGCACATCGCGGTTCACCGACACCGAACACCACGACACCGTGGCGTTGACCAGCATGCTCACGAGTTCGGGGTGCTTGAGAGCGTCCAGTTCCTCCTCGCCGAAGCCCATCGCCTTGCAGCGCCGCAGTTGCCCATTGCGCAGGTCGTGCAGCGCCTGTGCGATGACGGCCTGGTTGAGCGGATGCGGTGCCGACATGATGGCCTCCGCTCAGGCGCCGTGGCCGGGGTTGCTGGAGGCCGCGCCGGTCTCCAGGTTCAGCAGCCGGCGCGCCAGGCGCAGCAGCCGGAACAGCTTTACCAGCCCGGCATCGCTCAGGCGCGGATATGTGCCGCCGCCATGCAGCAAGGCCGCCAAGTCGTCGGCCAGCCGGGCGCCATCGAGGCCGGTTGCGGGTTGGGGCGCGGCGCATAGCGCATGCAGCAAGGTCAGCACCGCACGCGCGAACGGTGGCAATGCGCGCACCGCCGGAGGCGCCACGCAGACGAAGCCGATGCCGCCTTCGCTGGGCTCGACCTGCCCGGCCACGTCGGCTTCCTCGGCGATCTCGCGCGCGAACTGCGCGATGTGCACCCGCAGCCGATCCGGCACGTCCAGGCCGGGCTCGATGTACCAGACGTCCGAGATGGGATAGAGCCCGCCCGCCTGCACGGGGATTGCACGCAGCGCGTCGACCTCGAAGTCGGGCAGCTTGTCGCCCATCTGATCGGCCACCATGCGCTGGATGGATTGCAGGCGTTCGGTGGTCGGGGCCGGGGACACGATGTGACCCTGCAGGCGCTCGTCGCGCAGCCCATCATCCTGCTGCATGCCCTTGTCGCTGGCGGCCGGCGTGGAATCGGCCTGCGCAGCCTGACCAGCGCCAGGCTCCGACGACTGCACCGAGGGGCCGGTCGGCGGCGAAGGCGGTGACGGTGGTCGCGGTGGCTCGGCCGAAGACCCCGCCGGCACCGCAGGCCTTGCCGCCTGCAGCGGCGCGGGATCACTGGTCAATGCGCGCTGCCGGCTCTCGCTGTCGTCGATCTCCAGGCTCAGCGTGTCGTAGTCCACTCCCAGCAGCTCGGCCATCTGGCCGACCAGCTCGTCCTGCACCCGCTGCGGCGAGAAGTTGTCGGGCTGCGTGTCGAACTGGCTGAGCACGTCCTGAAACAACGTGGCGAAGTCCACCGACAGGTTGCAGCCCAAGGCACGCCGCTCCCAGGTGCGTTCGCAGGCCTTGCGCAGCACTGCGAGCCGTTCCACCTGATGCCGGCCGAGGCCGCCGTACAGCAGCGTCGGGATCGCCGGCAGCAGGTAGTGCACGGCGTCCTGCATGCGGCTGATGTGCGACTGTGGCAGCGGGAAGCCATCGGCCGTGAGCCGCCGCGCCAGCTCGCTCTGCGACAGCGCCTGGCCGCTTTCCTGCTCGTAGAACTCGCGCGCCTTCTCCACGCCCAAGGCCCGCTCGATGAAGCTGAGCCCGCCGCGCAGCTCGTTCTCGGCCAAGTGCCCGGTCAGCATCACCACTTCGCCGCGCTGCGGCCATGGGCGGAACAGGCAGGGGATGCGGAAGAACTGTTCGTCTTTCGTCTCGCTCCACAGCTCGCGCAGGATCGCCAGGCGCGTGTTGCCGCCGTTGCGGATGATGTAGTGCGGCTCGCCGGGCCGGCGCGTGATCGCGGGCGGCGCATCCAGCCCGCGTTCGCGGATCGAGGCCTTGATGTCCTCGTAAGCCGGGTTGCGCGTCACGCGCGGGTCGTGGTCGTAGGGGCGCAACTGGTCCAGCGTCACCACCATCGGCGTGTCGGCGATGGGGTCGCTCAGGGCCGCGACCGAAGGGCAGTTGCGCTCGAAGCCCGAGGCCAGCAGCTTGGCGGCCATGTCCTGCGGCGTCAGGTCAGCCACGGCCGTTCTCCTGAGATGCTGCAACACCCTGGGCTGCCTGTCGGTCGGCGCGGCGAAGCTGCGCGCGGGCGTTGCCCTCGGCGCGGTGGTCGCTGGCCGTCGAGCTGGTGTAAATCGGCGCGCAGCCCGGCTTCGTGAACAGCAGGTGCCCGCCGCGGGTGTGCACGACCTTCCAACCTTCGCCCAGGGCGAACTCGATCAGCGTTCGCAGCCGCTTGTGGCCGCGGGCCAGTTCATGCGCGCTGGCCATGGCCGGCCCCTCCCGCGTCGCCGCGGCCGTTGACGAGCGCGAAGCGCTCCTGCCACGCCGGGAACAGCTCGCTGGCCAGCGCTCGCATGGTGTCCAATGCCGCGGGTGCGGCGCGTCCCGCCGGCTGGCGGTACTCCACCCGGTGCACCGGCAGGCCTCGCGTGGCCGCGCGCGGATAGGCCTCGATCGCCGGCACGTCGGTGTCGAGCACACGCACGCCGGACTGTCCCTGGAACACCTGCCGCAGTGCCCGCTGGATCAGGCGCGCGTTCGACGATACCGGATGCACGCGGTTGATGAGCAGGTGCAGTGGCGGCGGCTCGATGCCGAGGTGCCGATACGGCGCGATGTCCTCGATGAGCTGCAGCGTGCCGCGTCGCAATTCGCGCGCCGCTAGGATTTCTGGCGTCACAGGCGACAGCGCCAGGTCGGAGGCCAGTACCGCCATCTCCAGCAACACGCTGCGCGCGCCCTGCGTGTCGATCAGCATCAGGTCGTAGCGCGGCGCCAGCGTGGGCAATAGGTGGCGCAGCCGCAATCTTCCATCGGGCGCGTGCAGCAGCAGCGTGTTCAGCTCGCCCCGGTCGTCGTTCGAGAGCACCAGGTCAAGCCGCTCGATCACGGTGTGCGACACCAGTTGCTCGGCGCGCTGCTCGTTGTAGGCCAGCATCTCGTAGATGCCGGCCGGCGCGCGCGCGGCCAGTGTGAAATAGCTCGACAGCGTGGGCTGCACGTCCAGATCCAGCAGCAGCACGCGCAGCCCGGCGTCGGCCGCGAAGCCGCCCAGATTGGCCGCCGTCGTGGTCTTGCCCACGCCGCCCTTGGTCGAAATGATGGACACCACCTGCATGGGCTTCTCCTCGTCGAATGGCATGAACCGAGAAAAAGCGTCAGGCGCGTTCATTGAGGCGGTCGGCGATCCACTGTTCGATCTCCACCGAGTCCCAGCCCACGGCGCGCACGCCCAGGCGCAGCGCCTTGGGGAACTTGCCTTCCTTCATCAGGCTGTAGATGTGCGCGCGTTTGAAGCCGGTTTTGACCTCTACTTCGGTGCGGCGCAGGATGCGGTGCTCGGGCGGCAAGGCCGGCGCGGTGATCTGCGAAGACATGAGAAACACTCCTAGACGCTCGACGGCGCTGATAAGAAAGTGCCTCGTATTCCATACGCTGCCGCTGCGGAATTCACTGCAACTGCAGAACGCACAACTGCAATTGCAGTGCGCCGCCGCAGGTTCAGCGCGATGCTTCCAGGTGGCGGCGCGCTTGGGCGAGCTTGCTCCACAGCGTCCGCTCACTGATGCCGGGCCGTCCTTCATGGTGGGCCAGCAGCGCGCTGACCACGGCGCCCACGTTGTCGAAGGATGAATAGGATGTGCCGGCGGGTGACTTGCCTAACAGCAAATTCAGCAAGCCGCCAATGATGTTCAGATAGGTCGACTCGCTGCGCAGTCCCGGCTCACGTGCGCCGTCACCCTCGGCTGTACGGATGGCATATTCCTTCACCAACGCTTCGTGCTGCGCATGCGACGCCGCATGCAGTTGTGTGAGTTCTGCGAGTTGCACCTTGGTCGCTTCGCGGTCTGCCAACAGCACGTTCAGCGTTGCCAGGTTCACAGCGGGATGCAACTCGCGTTCGATTTCGTCGAACAGGAACGGCGGCCGCTCGCCAGGGTAGTAATACGACATCCACGCCTTCAGATCGACATGGCGCACGATCAAGTCAGGGTCATCGAGTGCGGGGCGCTGCGATTCTTGTGCGATGCCGGCTTTGCCAAAGCGCAGTTCATCGTGTGCCAGCGCGTCAAAGATTCGCTCCGCGAAAAGCCGCAACACCGGCCAGCGCGGGAAATCGCTCGTCTCGGGGATAGCACGCGGCCCGAGCGTTTCCAGAATACGCAACTCGAAGCGCAACAGGCCCGCCCAACGGATCGCCGCCTCGATCGGTCGGTAGTACGTCTTGGCGCCAAAGGAAAGGCAGCTTGATTTCTGCATATCGCGCTTCTCATCGTCGGATCAAACTCCGGCAGTCGCGCCCGACCCACGTGGGCGCGGCGATGACCCAGGAACCCGGATGAACCGCGCGGCCGGCATCGTGGTGAAGATGCTGCCCGTCGGTTATGCCCTCAATCAAAATTGGACGGTTGCGCCTTAAGACGCCGCGCAGTCCTCCACCATAATGCCCCGGACAAATACCCTATTACCTGGGCAACAGCCCGAAAGGTCGCGCGCCCTAACTCATCAAAAGGACATGAGTGGCACCGTGCTCCACCCGGAAACTTTCGACAAGGTTTTCGCCCGAAACCGTCTGAGGGTAAAGAACTAATGCGTCACCTCTCCGAGCCGGTTTGCACTCAGCAACGGCGCATGCGTTCCGCGTCACTTCACTGACTTGCCCGGCAGAGATGGGTGCGTCACGCACCGGCATCAGATCGACATGTGCAGCGGCTCGCAAAGGAGCGATAGGTAGCTGCCTGGCCGTGATGCAATTTGGGTCAGGCGTAAGACCGAAAAGGAATCACGCCGTCCGATAGACGGTCTTTACAAAGACCGTTCGTCAAGCGCCTGAAGGCAACCCGACACGCTTCGCATGTTCGATGAACTGCCTCAACGCTTTTCCCATGCCTCTTTCTGGTCGCAGCAGATAGGTGGTCAGCGATGCCGTCCGATCAACCAGCGGCCGGGCTACCACGTCTGCCTGTTGGCAGCCCGCAAAATGTGCAGCGCTCGAAAAGCCGACCCCGTACCCCGCCGCCACCAACGTCAGCATCAGACCATGGGTGGTGATGTACTCGTCCACCATCGGCCGCACCTCGAATGACCGGAATAGGCGTTCACGCTGCTGTCTGCAGCCTTTACAGCTCTGTGGATCGCACAGCACCAGCGGGTATCTCACCACTTCTTCCAGCGGTACCTCCTTGAAGACCAGCAGCGGATGTCGTGCGGACAGTGCGACCATCAATGGGTCTACCCACACCGGCGTAGCAATGATCCCCGCGCCCACGTCGTCGATCATTGCAAAGCCGGCATCGAACAAGTCCGAGTTCAATCCATGCACCAGTTGGGCTATTGGCATCTCGGATAGACGGATGTTCACCTGCGGAGCTTCCTGCCGGCACAGTGCGAGCAACGTCGACAACCGAGACCGTCCGATGTCGCCTGCAAGTGCAATGCGCAGCGTATCCTGACACCCCTCGGCCGCGGCGCGCGCTCTGGCTTCAGTCTGCTCGACGGCCAGCATGATGCGGCGGGCATCCTGCAGGAAGATCTGTCCGGCCCAAGTCAGGCTGGCACCGCGCGCCGTGCGCCGGAGCAGCACCACTCCCAAGTCTGTCTCCAGCGCGCGAATAGTGCGGGACAAAGGCGACTGCTCAATGTGCAGGCGCTTGGCAGCACGGCCGAAGTGCAGTTCCTCGGCCACCGCGACAAAGGCCCGGATATGGCGTAAATCCATGTTTCCTCGTCTCCATAGAGCCACTGCTTGTGACTCGAAGAACCAACATGAATGCGCGCCTGAGCTGCCCTGCGGTTCTAGCTTGCATCCCACGCTTCCTGCTTCAAGGCCGGGAACGGCTTTCCGGCAACTTCAAGCCAAAGAGCAACTTGATCGTTCGAAATGGCACGCAGCGCAGCAATGTGGCCTCACCCATAGACCGACTCCAAAATCAGATGGCCGTCAATCAGTTGCCGATCACACGCGCTTTCAACGTCTCCATGCGGGATGAAAGCGATGCGCCGACAGGGCCAACGGATTGCCGACGCAGTGGCAGCAGTAATTCCAGATTTCCCTTGCCAAAACCATAGGCCCGCTGGCCGGGCCTGGCGTTCTCGGGGGCCATCTGCGCGCACTGCTCGGCTATCTGGTGATGACTGCTCATTAATCAGGTCATTCTTTGAAGAAGCGCAGGGGTTCATAACAAACCGCTGCCAATCCTTCAAATTAGCGTGGCTTGCGCATCAATACATAAGCAGCGGGGATCACGAACAGCGACAGCAACGGCGCCGTCACCATGCCTCCGAGCATCGGCGCCGCAATGCGGCTCATGACCTCCGAACCCGTGCCACTGCCCCAGACGATCGGCACCAGGCCTGCCAGGATGACCGCTACAGTCATCGCCTTGGGCCGCACGCGCAGCACGGCGCCTTCCCGGATCGCCTCCAGCAGTTCTTCCTGCGTTGGCCGTCGGCCGTCGGGGCAACGTTCATCCAAAGCGTGCTTCAAATAGATGAGCATGACCACGCCGAACTCTGCCGCAACGCCCGCCAGAGCGATGAAGCCGACGCCCGTGGCGATGGAAAGGTTGTAGTTCATCAGGTACAGGAACCAAATGCCTCCCGTGAGGGCAAATGGCAAGGTAGCCATGATCAAGCCGGCTTCGTCGAGACGACTGAACGTCAGGTACAGCAAGACGAAGATGGTCAACAGAGTCGCCGGCACCACGACCTTCAGGCGTGCATTGGCCCGCTCCATGTACTCGAACTGTCCCGAGTACGCAATGCTCACCCCTGGCTCCAACTTGACCTGACGGCCAATCGCATCGCGCAACTCGTTGGCCACCGAGGCCAGATCGCGGCCGCGCACATCCACGTACACCCAACCGGACGGGCGGGCGTTCTCGCTCTTGAGCATGGGCGGACCATCGGTGATGGCGATGCGCGCCACCGTGCCCAGCGTGATCTGCTGCCCCACGGGCGTGGAAATGGGCAGTTGGGCCAGTCGCTGCGGCGAATCCCGCCATTCGCGTGGGTAGCGCAAATTGATGGAAAAACGGGCCAGACCCTCGATGGTTTCAGACACGTTTTCGCCGCCGACAGCACCGGCGACGACCGCCTGGACATCGGCCACGTTCAGCCCATAGCGTCCTGCCGCCACGCGATCGATCTGCACGTCCACATAGCGGCCACCCGTCAACCGTTCCGCCAGGGATGACGAAACGCCGGGAATCCCCTTGGCGACATGCTCCACTTCAGCCGCGATGCGGTCGATCATGTGCAGGTCGTTACCCGTCACCTTGACCCCGATCGGGCTCTTGATGCCCGTGGCCAGCATGTCGATGCGGTTGCGGATGGGCGGAATCCAGATGTTGGACAGTCCGGGGATCTTCACGGCGCGGTCCAGTTCCTCGACGATCTTCTCCGGTGTCATGCCAGGGCGCCATTGCTCCCTGGGCTTGAGCTTCACCGTGGTCTCGAACATCTCCAGCGGCGCGGGATCGGTAGCCGTTTCCGCGCGGCCGGCCTTGCCGAACACGCGCTCGACCTCGGGCACGGTCTTGATCATGCGGTTGCTGATCTGCAGCAGCTCGGCGGCGCGTTGCGCCGACAGCCCCGGCAAGGCCGAGGGCATGTAAAGCAGATCCCCCTCGTCCAGCCGGGGCAGGAATTCGCCGCCGAGCCGGGCCAGCGGCCAGGCCGTGGTCGCCAGCGCCAGCACCGCGATCAGCAAGGTTGCCTTGGGCCAGCGCAGCACCCATTCCAGGCTGGGCCGGTACACCGCGATCAGCATGCGGGTTATGGGGTTCTTCTGCTCGTCGGGAATGCGTCCGCGAATCCAGTAACCCATGAGCACGGGAATCAGCGTCACGGACAGGCCCGCTGCCGCCGCCATGGCGTAGGTCTTGGTGAACGCCAGCGGGCCGAACAGGCGTCCCTCCTGGGCTTCGAGGGTAAAGACGGGAATGAAGGACAAGGTGATGATCAGCAGCGAGAAGAACAGCGCCGGCCCGACTTCTTCCGCGGCCTGCGTGATCACTTCCCAGCGCTCCTCGCCTTGCAGCCGCTGATCCGGATGCGCGTGCTGCCAGGCTTCCAGCTTCTTGTGCGCGTTCTCTATCATCACCACGGCCGCATCGACCATCGCGCCGACGGCGATGGCGATGCCCCCCAGCGACATGATGTTCGCGTTGATCCCCTGGTAATGCATCACGAGGAAGGCCGTCATCACCCCCAGCGGCAGGGCAATGATGGCCACCAGCGCGGAACGCAGATGCCACAGGAACAGCAGGCAGACCAGCGCCACCACCAGGAACTCCTCGCCCAGCTTGGTCGCGAGGTTGCGGATGGCGCGCTCGATCAGCGCGCTGCGGTCGTAGGTGGTGACGATCTCCACCCCCTGGGGCAGACTGGCCTGCAGCTCGGCCAGCTTGGCCTTGACGGCGGCGATCGTCTGCTGGGCGTTCTTGCCCGAGCGCAGAATCACGATGCCACCGGCGACCTCGCCCTCGCCATCGAGTTCGGCGATGCCGCGGCGCATCTCCGGACCGACCTGCAGCGTGGCCACGTCGCCCAGGCGCACCGGCACGCCGCCGCGCGCCACCAGCGGTACGGCGCGGAAGTCCTCCAGACTCTTGAGGTAGCCACTGGCGCGCACCATGTATTCGGCGCCTGACAGCTCCAGTACGGAGCCGCCGGTTTCCTGGTTGGCGTTCACGAGCGCGTCGCGGACCTGCCCTTGGCTGAGTCCGTGCGAGGCCAGCTTGATCGGATCGATCACGACCTGGTACTGCTTGACCATGCCGCCCACCGACGCCACCTCTGCGACGTTGGGCAGGCTCTTGAGCTCGAATTTCAGGAACCAGTCCTGCAGCGCACGCAGCTGCGCCAGGTCGTTCTTGCCCGTGCGGTCCACCAGCGCGTACTGGAAGATCCATCCCACCCCCGTGGCGTCGGGCCCCAGGGCCGGCTTGGCCGTGGCCGGCAGGCGGCCCTGAACCTGGTTCAGGTACTCCAGCACCCGCGAGCGCGCCCAGTACAGATCGGTGCCGTCCTCGAACAGGACATAGACGAACGAGTCACCGAAGAACGAGAAGCCGCGCACCGTCTTGGCTCCCGGCACCGACAGCATGGTGGTGGCCAATGGATAGGTCACCTGGTTTTCGACGATCTGCGGTGCCTGGCCGGGGTAGCTGGTGCGGATGATGACCTGCACGTCGGACAGGTCCGGCAGGGCATCCACGGGCGTGCTGCGCACGCCCCACACGCCCCACGCCGTGAGCATGGCCGTGGCCAGCAGCACCAGAAAGCGGTTCGCCACCGACCAGCGGATCAGTTTCGCAATCATGGCTTGGCCCTTTCGATTGCGGTGATCACGTAGTCCTCGCCCTGCTTGGAGAATGTGAAGCGCACTTGTTGCTTCGGTGCCAGGCCCGCGGCGAGGCGGGGATCGGCCAGCTTGAAGCCCATGGTCATGGCGGGCCACTTGAGGGCGGGGATGGCGTCATGCGCCAGCGTCAGCTCGGCAGTGGAGACTTCTTCCACCACACCGCGCACCGTGTAGGCCGGGGCCGCGCCATGCGCCCCATGCTCCGGCGTCGCCCCCGGCGATGCGGGCAACAGGCCGCGCAGGCTGGCCTCGGAGTCGATCAGGAACTGCGCCGAGGCTACCACTTGCTGCCCCGCCTCCAGCCCGCTTTGCACCACGAGTTGGTCACCGATCTCTGCACCCAACTGCACGTCCACGGGATGGAACCTGCCGGGGCCATCGACCACATATGCCAGGGCGCGCTTACCGGTACGGATGACGGCCTCGCTGGGCACCAGCAGGGCGGGCTGCTCGCGGCCCTTGAGCGTGATCTGGCCGGACATGCCGGCCTTCAGACGCTGGCCGGGGTTGGCCAGCTCCAGCCGCACGCGTACCGTGCGGGTGTCGCTATTGGCCTGGGGCAGGATGCTCACGATGCGCGCCTTCAGGACTTCGCCGGGAAACGCCGCCAGGCGCACCCGGGCCTCATGCCCCACTTGCAGCGGGCCGCTTTGCGCCTCGGGCACGGCGGCCTCGATCCAGACGGTGGCCAGGCCATTCACGCGCGCCAGGCTTGCGCCAGCGGAAACGGTCATGCCCTGGCGCACCATGAGCTCGGCCACCAGCCCGCCCTGGGGCGTGGTCACGGTGTAGATGCCCCTGGGTTCGCCCGTGCGCTCCACTTGGGCCACCAGGGTTTGCGGCATGCCCAGCAGCAGCAGCCTTTGGCGGGCGGCCGTCGTCAGCGACCCGTCTTTGAGCGCACGCACCGCCAGGAATTCGCGCTGCGCCGCCACCCATTCGGGCAGCAGCAGGTCTGCCAGCGGCGCGCCGGCACCGATCACGTCGCCCGGCGCGCGCGCATAGACCCGCTCCACGAAGCCTGCGGAGCGTGCCTGCACGATGCTGACATCGCGGTCATTCAGCAGGACGTTGCCGACGACGTCTACGTCAGCGCCGATGGCGCGCTGCACCACCACGGCCGTGCGCAGGCCCAGCGCCTGCACGGTCTGGGGGGAAATGCTGATGCCTGTGCTGCCCTGGGCGTCCTCGTCCGCGTACTTGGGCACCAGATCCATGTCCATAAAGGGGGACTTGCCAGGTTTGTCGAACTTCTGCGTCGGCGACATGGGGTCGTACCAGTACAGCACCTTGCGCTCGGCCGCCGCGCCGGCTTGGGGCACTGTCGTATTCCCAGCGTGTGTGGTATCGGTGCGCCATTGGGCCAGGCCCCAGCCCGCGGCCACGCCGATAGCGATCAGCGTCAGGCCCGCGAGGGATTTTTTCAGAGAGTTGTTCATGGTGATGGGCTCCACTAATCGGCGATCAGGCTGTTCAGGCGCGTCGTCACGCCATCGCGCTGGGCTTGCAGGTCAATCAGGCGCAGGCGTGCCTCCAGCACCTGGGCGCGCGCGCCGAGCACGGCGCTGAGGTCGCCCTTGGCGGAGCGGTAATTGCTCAGCGCAAGCTCCGCGCGCCCCTGCGCCAACTGCAGCCCGGTGGACTGCAGGCGCTCGATCTGGCTGTCCAGGGCCTGTAGTTCGGCCGCGCTGTCGTCGAGCTCCTGCAGGTGCTTGCGGGTCACGTCTTCCTGTTCAGCCTCCAGGCGCTCCAGCTCGCGCTGCTTGGCCTGGATCATCGGGGTCTGGCGCCGCTCCTTCTGCCAGGGCAGGTCGAAGGTCAACTGGAACGACACCATGTCGCCCCAGCGACGATCGCGTCGGGTATAGGCAACTTCCCAAGACCAATCGCCACGCGATTCCGACTGCGCCTCGTGGGACTCCGCCCGTGCCATGCTTTGCATGGTCGGGTACAGCGCCAGCTCGGCATGGCTGGACAGCTCGGCGCGCAACTGCGCAACGGGATGGATGAGCGGACCGGTGCCGCCCTGCAGCGATTCGTCGGCGCGCGGCCCGACCCAGCGCCGCAGCATGGCTCGTGCCTTGGACCGGTCGCGCTGCAGGTCGTCGCGCCGGTCCGACAGCGCCAGCGCCTCCTGCTGCGCGGTCAGCAGGTCGCCCGCCTGAGCCGATCCGCCCGCCACCCGCGCGGGCAGGCTGTCTTGCAGGCGCCGGTTCTCGGCCAGCAGTTCCGCGAGCAGTTGATCACGCTGTTCCACGGCCTGCGCGGCAATCCACGCCAGGCCGAGCTCCTGCCGTATCTGCAGGCGTTGCAAGACCAGCGCCGCGCGCTCGCGTTCCACGCGCGCCTGGGCGCTGGCCACCTTGGCCGCACGCTTGGCTTGGTTGGGAACCTCCTGCATCAGGGCCAGGCGCTGCCCGGTCATGGATTCGCGCGTCAGGCTCCAGCGGTCCATGCCGCTGATGGGGAAGCTTTCGAGGCCGATGGAAAGCTTGGGGTCCGGCAGCGTGCCGGCGGCCTTCTGCGCGGACTCGACCGCATCGATCTGCAATCGCTGCGCGGAAACGCGCGGGCTTTGCTGTTCAGCGATTTCCCTCGCTTCGACAAAGCTGAGCGCGTAGGCCCCGCTGGCGGCGAGCATGCTGCCGGCCAGGGCGATGCTCAAAACGCTCAGTCGATGCGTCCATGTGCGGCACGAGGTCGCACGCACTACGCCACGGCCAGGCGCGGGGCGACGCTCGCCGGGAGCGCCGGAGGAAGAAATAAGCATGATGGTCCTCGAAATTGATAGCCACGAAGTCACGTGTTCTGCCGTGCCAATGCACGGCGGGCACGACTTGGTGTGTCAATTACGCAGGACTTGGAAAGTGAGATGGAAGGGGAAAGAGCCCGTTCGGTGGTCGAGCCACGCCGGATCAGCCCTGGCGTCGGTCGATGATTGCGGGTCGGGCACCACTGGAAGCAGGTAGGCAATCCAGACCGCATGCGCCGCCGCAGTAGATAGACCGTCAAGTCCTTGCGGAGAAGGCGCGGGCTTGCCGTCACCGCTGCAATGGGCACGGCACAACTGCGGAGACTCGTCGTCCATCGTCCCGGGCATGGCATGGCAGTCCGGCATGGCGGACATGCCGGTGGCTTCGTCCATGGCCATGCCCGCCATCTGCATCGATGCCGCGTGCGTATCCGCATCCAGCTTCGGGCAGGCATACATCGCCAGCGCCATCTGCGAGAACAGCAAGGCCACGATGAGGCCGCCGACGATCCGGCGGCCCCATTGCGTGACGATGCGTCGGATGGAAACCATGGTGGGATGTTCGCTGTGCTGGATGTGTGACAACTTGCCGCGGATCAGAGAGCCGTCCCGGGAAGGAAGTGCCTTCATGGCCCATCTACCCGCAGGCGGCCCAGTCACCGCGCATGCGAGGTCACCGAATCCCTGGATTCATTTCACCGGAATCCAACTTGTCGGCGCGTCTCAATCTCGGCCAGTCCGAGAACGCGAGCACGTACAGTGCGATCAGGTTGACCATGGGGACGATCATCAGCAGGCCGAGCCAGCCGGAAAAGCCCGCCTTGGCAAAGATCTTCCAAAACGGCAGCACGATCACCACCGCACCCAGCAGCATCGTCAGCCAGTGGGCACCCAACCACCACCCCATATCGTTCATATACATTCCGTTCATCAGGATCGGTAACCTCTTTTTGATTGTTTCGATGCGGGTTAGCCTCGTGCGCGCCGCAGCCGCAGCGCGTTGAAGATGACAGAGGCCGAGCTCAGGCTCATGGCCAGTGCTGCAATCAATGGAGACAGCAACCAGCCCGTGATGGGATAAAGCACGCCGGCGGCGATGGGCACGCCGATACCGTTGTAAACGAAGGCGAACAACAGGTTCTGGCGCATGTTGCGCACGGTGTCGATGGAGATGTCGCGCGCGGCTGCGATGCCGCGCAGATCGCCCTTGACCAGGGTGATTTGGCCGCTGTTCATGGCCACGTCGGTGCCGGTGCCCATAGCGATGCCCACGTCGGCCTTGGCCAGGGCAGGTGCGTCGTTGATGCCGTCGCCGGCCATGGCGACGACGTGCCCCTCCTTCTGCAGCCGCTCCACCAAGGCCAGTTTGTCGGCCGGCTTGACTTCGCCATGCACTTCGTCGATGCGGAGCTTGGCGCCCACCGCCCGGGCCGTGGTCAGGCCGTCGCCCGTCGCCATGACGATGCGCAGGCCACTGTCGTGCAGCGTCTTGATGGCGTCGGCCGTGGTGGCCTTGATCGGGTCGGTGACGGCCAGGATGCCTGCCAGCCGCCCGTCCACGGCCAGGTGCATCACGCTGCCACCCTCGCTGCGCAGGCGCTCTGCGTCCGCCTTGAGCGCATCGGTGGCCACGTTCTCCTGCTGCATCAAGGCGGTGTTGCCCAGCACCAGATGCTTGCCTTCGACCGTGCCGCGCACGCCGATGCCGCTGCCCGATTCGAAGTCGTCGGCCTTGGTCAGGCTCAGCCCTTTGTCCCGCGCGGCGCGGACGATGGCATCCGCCAGCGGGTGCTCGCTGCCCTGATCCAGACTGGCCGCCAGGCGCAGCACCTCATCCGGCGTGTAGCCCGGGTCGGCGACGGCGGTGTCGAAGGCCGGCTTGCCTTCGGTCAGGGTGCCGGTCTTGTCCACGATCAGCGTATCCACTTCGCGCATTTTTTCGATGGCGCCGGCATCGCGGAACAGAATCCCCTGCGTTGCCGCGCGGCCGGTGGCGACCATCACGGACATCGGGGTCGCCAGGCCCAGCGCGCAAGGGCAGGCAATGATCAGCACCGCCACGGCGTTGATCAGGCCGAACACCCAGCTCGGCTCGGGGCCGAAGAATCCCCAGACGAAGAAGGTCGCGATTGCGATCAGCACCACCACGACCACGAACTTGCCGGCCACCACGTCGGCCATGCGCTGCATCGGCGCCTTGGAGCGCTGGGCATTGGCCACCATCTGCACGATCTGCGACAGCATGGTGGCGGCGCCGACCTTCTCCGAGCGCATCACCAGTGCGCCGCTGGTGTTCATCGTGGCGCCAATCAGGCCGTCGCCGGCGCGCTTGGTCACCGGCACGGGCTCGCCGGTGAGCATGGATTCATCGACGGCACTGCTGCCCTCGGTCACCACGCCATCGACGGGCACTTTCTCGCCGGGCCGCACGCGCAGCAGGTCGCCGACGTGAACATGGTTCAAAGGCACGTCCTCCTCGCTGCCGTCGGCATTGATGCGGCGCGCCGTCTTGGGGGCCAGGCCCAGCAGAGCCTTGATGGCCGCCGAAGTCTGCGAGCGCGCCTTCAATTCGATGATCTGACCCAGCATGGTCAGCGAGATGATGACGACCGCCGCCTCGAAATAGACGGCGACGCGGCCGTGGGCGATGAACGAGTCTGGAAACACGCCGGGCGCGAGGGTGGCGACCACGCTGTAGACAAAGGCGGCGCCGGTGCCCAGGCCGATCAGCGTCCACATATTGGGGCTGCGGTTGACGATGGACTGCCAGCAGCGGACGAAAAATGGCCACCCCGTCCACAACACCACCGGCAGCGACAGCACCAGCTCGACCCAGGTCTGGGTCTTCATGTCGAACCAGCCGAGGCGGTGGCCGAACATCGCCAGGATGGTGACCACCACGGTCAGCGGCAGGGTCCACCAGAAGCGGCGCTGAAAATCGATCAGTTCGCTGTTGTCCTCCTCATCCAGCGGAATCACCGGTTCGAGCGACATGCCGCATTTCGGGCAATTGCCGGGATGATCCTGCTGCACTTCCGGGTGCATGGGGCAGGTGTAGATGGTCCCCGCCGGGACCTCCATGGGCGCCGCTGCAGAAGCTGCCGGGGTCTGTTCGCCAGCGGCATGGCCGTGGTGATAGTGGCCATGTGCCGCTTCGCCCTCGGGCACCAGGTGCATCTGGCACTTGGGGCAGCGACCCGGTTGCTTCTGCCGCACTTCTGAATGCATGGGGCAGACATAGAACATGTCGGAATGCGCACCACCCAAGGCAGCCGAATCTCCCTTGCCGTGCTGATGTATGTGATTGCTCATGTCAATGTCCTTGTGGAGTTTGGCTCGACCCTTGACCTGTTCAGCATGGCAAGGTCGAGGCTGTTTTTATTGGACGAATCTGGCTTGTTCTACTTTTTGTATGCTTGCCCGGCGGCTGCACGCGACGGCTAAACCGTCAAGGCGTAACGCTGATGCCGTTGGGCGTCTTACCCACCGGAACGGTTTTCACGACCTGATCGTCTTTCACATCGAGCACAGAAACTGAATTGGGGCGCCCTAGATTGCCATCACCGACCTTTTTTCCCATCATGCTCAGAACGCTTGAGAACAAGTCAGGGTTTTGAAACATCAGGCGAAACGCCTGCTCCCTCGCAGCGTCGCGGCCTTCGCGCAGTTGTCCCATCGCATGGGTTACTTCCCCTACGGCTTCACGCTCCCGCTTGATGAACGGGTGGTTCTGCGCAAGCGGTTGGCGGTTCTTGCTAAGCGACTCGGCCAGCAAGGCAACGCCGCGCATCCATGGACTGAACGCTTCAGAGAGCAAATAACGGCTGGTGCGCATCGGATGGAGCCACTTGAGCATTTCGGCTGTCCAGGGCGTGGCCAGCGCTTGCGCCCAAGGACTGACGAATGCCCGGTAAAGTGCTTCGTTGACCGTCGAGACTTGTTTCACTCGCTCAAAAGCTTCCTGCGGGTAATCCGTTTTCAGGTCTTGCACCTGACGGGGTTCGAAGCGGATGCTGTAGCTGGGTTTATGGCAGTCCGGGTCACCCGACGGATTGTCGATCTTCATTTCATAGAGGCCCGGGGCCAGCGCTTCAATGTCAGCCAGGCTCTCCAGGATGGCCCGGTGCTCTAAACGAGCCACCCTGGCAGAGACAAAAATGCCGAGATGGCCGACATGCGGGTTTGTGAGGTAGACGATGCGCTGCCCGGCTTGCCTGAGATTCTCTGTGTCGCTGTAGACAGCGGGGATCCATCCAAGCGCCTGGTGCGGTGGCGTGATGTTGTCGCCGTAGGATGCAAAGATGACGATTGGATTCGTGATCCGCCTCAGGTCAGCAGTGCAACCCTGGCAAATCCGGAAAAGACCTTGTTCAATCTGATTGCCGATGAACAGGTTCTCAACGATCGCGAGAATCTCTTCTCGGCTCAGGAAATAAAAACCGTTCCACCAGCGTTCGAACTCCAGAAAGCGTTCCTGCTCGCTGTCAACGTTGGTGAAGAGTTGGGCGTACTTTTCCCAAACGGCCTTTTCGGGCTTGAGGTTCTCGAAATTCTGCGCCAGCCAGGCCCCGTCGAAGCGGCCATTGCCCAGGTCGGCCGTCAGATGCGCCAACCAGCTGCCGCCAAGGAGCCCTCCGGAAAGACGCATCGGATTGACACCGGACTCACCGGCCCAATACGACAAGGGTGAGCCATTGAGCACCACCGGCCCGGCCAGACCGGCGCAGTCTGCGGACAGTAGCGTCACCGCCCACCCAGCCTGACAGTTGCCATAGAGCACAGGAGGCTTGCCAGGATGGCGTAGTGCGACCTCTTCGACGAAGCTCCGCAGCACATGCAACACGTCTGCCAGGGTCTGCCCCAGAGTCGGCTCCGGAAAGAAGATGACGAAATAAACCGGATGGCCTTCGCGCATGGCCATTCCAACTTCAGAGTCGCGCTTGAAACCGCCAATCCCAGGGCCATGGCCGGCGCGTGGATCTACGACGATGACCGGCGGTTTGTCAGGGTCGACGCAGTCGTCCCAGCAATGCTCGTCGATTTCGGTGATGCGCAGCAGTGCATAGTTGACTGGCCGCTCGAAGCGGCGCGCGTCCAGCAGCGTTTCGTGCTTGAAATCCAGAAGCGGCGGCAACCCGGCTCGCTCGTGCTCAAGCATGTTGTTCGCGCGCTGGCGAAGCGTGTCCCAGAAAAGTACCGTGCGTTCGAGGAAGTCCCGCTGGTAGTCGAAAAAGTCCAGCGCCGACAGTGCCTGAGTTGCCGGGGTCTGTTCGCCAGCGGCATGGCCGTGGTGATGCAGGTGATGGTTCATGCCCATGCCTTTGTGGAGTTGACTCGATTCTTTACCCTGCCATCGTGGCAAGGTAAAGCCTTTTTCCTTGTGGACGCATCAAGCCCCGCACTGGTCCATGCCCCGATGGCTAGCGGGACAAAGACTGGCGGTACTGGATATTGATTTCATCGTGGCGGCGCCGTATCTCTGGCGGCCATTGCGCCTTGATCCATGACAGCACGGCCACGATCTCGTCGTCGCTCAGCACACCGCCGTAGATCGGCATGGCTGTGCGGTAGTCGGGCTGATTGATCAACTGGGCCAGCCCCTGCTTGGTGATGGCGAACAACTGCTCGTCCGGGTGGTGCCAGGTGTGGCCGCTCGCGTCGTGGGGCGGCGCCGGCAGCAGGCCATCGGGCCCACGATCACGCCAACTGGGCTGCCCCTCGCTCCTGGCGCCATGGCAGGCCGCACATTGTTGGGCATAGATGCGGGCGCCGACACGCAGCACCTGGGGATCATCGGGACGCAGGCTGTGCACCGGCGCCGCCGCCTGCCGATTGCTGACGCGCAGAGAAAAATAGCCCGCCCCTGCCACCAGCAGCAGGGCCAGCAGTCCTGCGGCCCACAAGGCCAGCGGTTTCAACGTCATCGCAACTTCCTTGATTTCATGCTGATGGTCACATTCTGGTCATCGGATGCATCGCTCAAGGCTGGGCCCATGCGCCCCAGCGCGGAATGAAGCGTGGCACGTGGAGCGCATACTCCTGCCAGGCCTGTCCAAAACGGCGTGCACTCTCCTGCTCCTCGTTGTGCGCCAGGCGGGCATACATCACCACAAGCACCGGGAACATCAACAGCGTCAGCAAGGTCGGCCATTGCAGGAGAAAGCCGAACATGATCAGCACGAAGGCGATGTACTGCGGATGCCGCACCCAGGCATAAACACCGGTGCGCGCCAGCCGCCCCTGCCGCTGGGCCTCGTAGAGCACGGGCCAAGCCGCAGCCAGCAGCCAGAAGCCGCCGCCAATGAACAGGTAGCTGAGAATGTGGAACGGCCCAAGGTGCGGATCACCGCCCCAGCCGAACAGCAGCTCCAGCAGGTGACCGGCGTTGTGGTTCAGCAGGTCCACGCCCGGGACCTTCTGGCCCAGCCAGCCCGACAGGAAGTAGATGGTCAGCGGGAAGCCATACATCTCCACGAACAGCGCCACGATGAACGCTGTGAACGCCCCGAAACTGCGCCAGTCGCGCGCGCTGGCCGGCTTGAAGAAGCTGAAGGCGAACATGACGAAGATCGCCACGTTGACCACCACCAGAGTCCACAGGCCATACGACGATCCCGTGTGCTCCATGGCCTCAGCCCCTGTCGGAGTTTTGTCCAGTGCCCTGGCCAGTGGCTCCGGAGCCACCACCGTGGCCGCCATGACCACCATGGCCTTTGTGCATGAAGACATGCATCAGCGGGCAGGCCAGCAGGAAGGCATAGGGCCACCATTGCGCCAAGTGGGCACGGTGCTCGGTCCATAGAAAGTACCCGGCGGCAGCGCCGAACACGAGCAGGCCGATGGCATAGCGCGAGCGCCAGAACCCGCCGGTCTGCACACTCTGCGGATGGGATGCATGGTCATGGGTCATGACGGCCTCCTCACTTTGTGCCGGGAGTGGAGGTTTGCGGCATGGACATTCGATCCATCATCATCTGCATCATCGACTCCATCATGGCCATGCGCTTTTCCATCATCTGCGGGTCGTGCTGCATGCCAGCCATACCGGCGGGCGGGTTGCCCGATGCCATCTGGCCGTGCATCGACTCCATCATGCGCATGCCGTCCTGCATGGTCTTCATGTGTTCGGCCATCAATGCCTGCCGCTCCTGGGGCGTCTTGGCGGCGGCCATCTTCTCGTGCATGGCTCGCATGCGTTGTTCCATCGCGGCCATCATGGCCGGGTTCATGGCCTGCGATAGCGGTGCTGCAGCCGGCGCCGGAGCTGCCGCCGCAGGGGCGGTCGTTTCCGCTGGATGGTGGTCCTTGTGCTCGTCGGAGCCTTGCGCCAGCACGCCCACGGAGGCGGCGGCGACACAGAGACCGATCAGAGCATGACGAATGTGAACCATGATGCTTCCTTCTTGCGGTGGAGGGGGTGACTAGGGCTGCCGCGTCCGGCGGCACGGCGCGGTTGTGACTCTGCTCAGCGCGCGGGTTGGATGTCGGTGACAACCATCTTTCCACCTTCCTGGACGACCATGAATTGCACCTTGTCGCCGGGCTTGAGCTTGATGAGCTGACCCTTGTCGCGAACGGTGAAGACCATGGTCATTCCGGGCATGTCCAGGTTCTTGATGTCTCCATGCTTGAGGGTGATCTTGCCGTTATCCGGATCGACCTTCTTGACCTCGCCATCGGTCATGGAGTCCGACGCAGGCGCCGCCACCTGACCTTGACTGGGGCTGACCTGGGCATGGCCCGCCATCGGCAGGGCAACGCCCATGGCCAGGGCGGAGATGGTGAGCAGACGTTGGATGGTGGTCACGATGATCTCTGAAGGAATAATCGATGGGGGTTCCAAAGGACTTGCAAGATCAGTTCAGCGAGCAACCTCGACTTGCCCGACCATGCCGGCTTCAAGGTGTCCCGGTTCGGTGCAAGCAAAATCGACCTTGCCCGGCTGGGTGAACTGCCACACCATCGTGCCGCGCTGGCCGGGCTTAAGGTTCACCTGGTTAGGCTCGCTGTGCACCATGCCGGGATTGGCGCGCATTTCCTTGGCGTGCTCCTTCAATTCGTCCAGCGAGCCGAGCACCATTTCGTGCCTGATCTTGCCGGCGTTGCGCACCATGAAGCGCACGGTCTCGCCCTCCTTCACATTGATGCTGGAGGGATCGAAGCGCATGTCGTCGTTCATCACCACGTCGATCGTGCGCGTGACCTTGGCGGGGTCGCCGGGCTGGCCGAACATGGCGCTGTGCTCCGACATGCTCATGTTGCCGTGCGAGGCGGGCATGTCGTGGCCACCAGCGTGCGTGCCAGCAGCCAGCGCAGCTAGCGGAAACGCCGCAGCGGCAAACAGGGAAATGACGATGCTTTTATTCATTCAAACGACTCCTTGGGAAAAATCAGAACCAGAAACTCAAGCCCGCCAACCAGCGCGTCTGGGTGGCACTGCCACCCGAGGCGCGCACGAAGTCTCCCGTGCGGCCAAAGCTGTGTTGCCATTCGACGCCGATGTAGGGTGCGATCTGGCGCGTGATTTCGTAGCGCAGGCGCAAACCCGCACTGGCGTTGGCAAGGCCGCTGCCGATAGCGTTGACAGGATCGCTCTTGCCGTAGAAATTCCATTCGGTGCGCGGCTGCAGAATCAGCTTTTGCGTGAGAAGCCAGTCATAGCTCCCTTCGAGCCGCAGCGCGGTGCGGCCGCCACTGCCCAGATAGGCCGTGGCATCGAGCTCAAACCAGTAGGGCGCGAGGCCCTGCACGCCAGCCGCAAGCCACTGGCGATCCTTGCCTGTGCTGTGGTCGAAGCGCACGCCGAGCTGACTGTCCCAGAAGGCGGCGATGGCGTGGCCCCAGAGCAGTTCGGTGCGCGAATCCTGTAGCTTGCCCTGTGCGACGTCGCCCTCGGCCTTGATGACCAGGTGATTGAAGTCGCGGCCGATGCGCGCTTGCAGGTCATACGTCGTGGCGTTATCGCCGTGGCGTGCCCATGCGCGCTCCAGACGGTTGACCCTCAGGTTCGCAAAGCTCATCTGGTCGCCCAGTTGCAGGCGCGGCACGCCCGTGAACGAATACTTGCCGCTGCCGCGCTCGAAGCCGTCGGAATAGCCGTTGGGGTCGCGCGCATCGGCGGGCGGGCTGCCGCCTTGCATTTGCATTGCACCGTGGCCCATGCCAGCCATCGAGCCGTCTGACGCCGGCGCCGCGCCGTACTCCATCGCGGGAGCGGGGCCGCTGGCGGTACCTTGGGATGGCGCGGTGCCGTGATCCATTCCCGGCATGACGCCATGATCCATGGGTGGCGCGCCAGGATTTGCAGCCGGAGCGCTGCCTCGCATGGGCATGCTGCCGTGATTCATGGCAGGCGCTTCAGCTCCTGCTGGCGCACTGCCCGCGGGCATCGGCATGCCCCCATGATCCATGCCTGCCATGGACCCCGCCGCAGGCGCGGCGCTGGACTGTGCCGCAACATCGTGTGCGCCATGCGCATCGTGATCCTGAGCCAGAGCGGACGTGGCGGCGCTCGAGAGAATCAGGGCTGCAGCCACCGGCGCCAGCCGCAAGGCCACAGTGTGCGGGGTAAGTCGGTTCATTTTCAGGTTCTTTTTCATGCCACCACCACTTCGCGGAACATGCCCATTTCCATGTGGAACATCAGGTGACAGTGCCAGACCCAGCGGCCGAGCGCGTCGGCGCTGACGAGAAAGCTCACGCGCTGCGCCGGCTGCACGGGGATGGTGTGCAGCCGCGCGACGAATTCGCCTGAGGCGTTTTCCAGCTCCTGCCACATGCCGTGCAGGTGCATGGGGTGGGTCATCATGGTGTCGTTGTGCAGGATCACGCGCAGGCGCTCGCCATAGCGGAAATGCACGGGGCGGCTGTCGGTGAAGTCCAGGCCGTCGAACGACCAGGTGTAGCGTTCCATGTTGCCCGTCAGATGCAACTCGATTTCGCGCTCGGGCCCGCCGGCATAGAGCGATCCGCCGACGGTCTTGAGATCGGCCAGCGTGAGCACGCGTCGGCCGTTGCCGCGCAGTCCGACGCCGGGGTCATCCAGGTTGGTGCGCGGCATGTCCACGCGCATGTCGGCGCCGGGGCCCCATTCGGTGCGAGCGTGGCGCACGGCGGTGCCGGGCTTTTGCAACGGATTGGACGCCATGCTGTGCGCCATGCCGGGCATGCCGCCCATGGCCGACATGTCGTGCCCGCCGCCCATGCCCTGCATGCCGGCCATGCCAGCGTGGTTCATCCCAGCCATGGGGCCGTGGCCCATCGCCGCCATGTCGTGGCCACCGCCTCGCGCCATGCCGCCCATCATGTCGGCCATGGTGAGCCACTGCACCGCATCCAGCGCGGGCACCGGCGCGCTCAGGCCCGGGCGTACCGCCAGTGTGGCGCGCGCGTAGCCGGTGCGATCCATCGATTGCGCAAAGAGCGTGTAGGCATCGTCTTTGGGCTGCACAATCACGTCGTAGGTCTGGCCGGGGCCGAAGCGGAACTCATCCACCGTCACTGGCTCCACGTCTTGCCCGTCGGCCTGCACCACGGTGAGCTTGAGGCCCGGAATGCGCACGTCATAGAACGTATTGCCGCTGCCGTTGATGCAGCGCAGGCGCACGCGCTCGCCGGGCTTGAAGAGCGCCGTCCAGTTGGCGCCAGGCGCGCTGCCGTTGACGAGGTAACTGAGCACGGTCGAGGACAAATCGGCCATGTCGCTCGGGCTCATGCGCATGGCGTACCACATGTCACGCTCCTGCAGCGCCGCGCCCAGGCCCTGCTCGCGGACGTCACGCAGGAATTTGACGAAGGTGGGCCGGTGCTGGTTAAACACGTCGCCTTGCGCCTTGAGCTTGGCCAACGCGCGCATCGGGTCGGTGCCGGTCCAGTCCGACAGCAGCACGACGTGCTCGCGGTCGGCGCGAATGGTTTCACGATCGTGCGGCTCGACGATGAGCGCGCCATACAGGCCGGTCACCTCCTGCATGCCGCTGTGCGAGTGGTACCAGTAGGTGCCGCTTTGCTCCAGTGTGTAGCGGTAGGTGAAGGTCTCACCGGGCGCGATGCCGGCAAAGCTCACGCCCGGTACGCCGTCCATCTGGAACGGCAGGATGATGCCGTGCCAGTGGATAGACGCCGTCTCGCGCAGGCGGTTAGTGACGCGAATCGTCACGGTCTCGCCTTCGCGCATGCGCAGCGTCGGCCCGGGCAGACTGCCGTTGATGGTGGTGGCGATGCCCGTGCGGCCGTCGAAGTCGACGCGGGTTTCGGCCAGCGTCAGGTCGAAAACAGGGCCACGCAATTCGGGTGGCGTTCCCGTATGGGCTGCTGGCAGGTCTTGCAGTGCCCAGGCGGGCAGTGCGGCATCGAGCGTGCCCAATGCGGTACCCGCCGCCAGCGCCCTCAGAAAGCGCCGGCGCTGGATGGCCTGGCCTGGGGAGGCGGAAAAGGAAGGGGTTTTGAATCGCATGTCGCAGATTCTGAAGAGCCCGCCCTTTCAGCAAGATGTTTGCAACATTACATTTTTGTTAGCTTCATGTCGGCAGGCCTTACACGGGGCACACTTGCGCCAGAACCGCAAAGGAGCCGAACCGGTGAAGATATTGATCGTCGAAGACGAGCCCAAGACTGGCGAATACTTGCGCCAGGGCCTGAGCGAGGCCGGGTATGTGGCGGACCTGGTGCCCCATGGCACCGATGGGCTGCACATGGCCTTGCACGGTGCCTACGACCTCGTGATCCTGGATGTCATGCTGCCCGGGCTGAACGGCTGGCAGGTGCTGCAATCGCTGCGCGAGCGCGGCCTGCAAATGCCAGTGCTGTTCCTGACCGCACGCGACCAGGTCGAAGATCGCGTCAAGGGGCTGGAGCTTGGCGCCGACGACTATCTGGTCAAGCCGTTCTCGTTTGCGGAACTGCTGGCCCGCGTGCGCATCATCTTGCGCCGCGGCCCGGCGGGCAACGAAAGCACCATGTTACGCGTCGCCGATCTGGAGCTGGATCTGCTGCGCCGCCGGGTCTCGCGCAACGGCAGGCGCGTGGACCTGACGGCCAAGGAGTTCGGCCTGCTGGAACTGCTGATGCGACGCCACGGCGAGGTGCTGCCGCGTTCCCTCATCGCTTCGCAGGTGTGGGACATGAACTTCGACAGCGACACCAATGTCATCGAAGTGGCGATGCGCCGACTGCGCGTGAAGATCGACGAGGGTCACCCGGTCAAGCTCATCCAGACCGTGCGCGGCATGGGTTATGTGCTCGACGTACCGCAGGAGGAATAGGTGTTGTTTCGGGTTCGTTGGGGTCGGTTGCCGCTGACGCAGCGCTTGACCCTGCTCTTCACTGCGGTGGCGGCCTCGGTGGTGCTGGGACTGGGCGCTTTGTTTCTGGTCGAGACCGAGCGGCATTTCGTCGAGCTTGATCGGATGGCGCTGCAGGACAAGCAACACCTGATCGAGGAAATTCTCCGCAATGCCGACTCGGCCGACGACGCTCGCCAGCGACTGGGCGAGGCGCTGAGCTATCACTATGATCTCTATGCCCAGGTCCAGAATGGACAAGGAGCGGTGATCTTTCAATCCCGCGGGTTCATCCCCACCATGCGCAGCGACAAGACCCCGCACACCGGTGAAAGCAAGGTGTTTGGGATGTTGCGGCATGGTGATGCCCGGTTCCATACCCTGGTCTTCAGGGCCTACCCTGCCTACTCCAGTACTCCCCTGATGGTTTGGATCGCGGCGGATACGGATCACCACACGCAGTTTCTCGACGGCCTGCGGCGCAGCTTGGCCCTGTATGTGCTCGCCGCCATCGCCATCTGCGGCCTGCTCTCGTGGTTCGCCGCGCGCCAGGGGCTGGCGCCCTTGCGCGACATGAAGTCACGGGCTGCCAAGGTGACGGGGCAGAAGCTTGGCGAGCGCATGCCCGTGCAGGCCGTGCCGGTAGAAATGGCAGACCTTGCGCAAGAGTTGAACCGCATGCTGGATCGGCTGCAGGAGGACTTTCGGCGCCTGACCGATTTCGCGTCCGATCTCGCGCACGAACTGCGCACTCCCATCAGCAATCTGCTGACCCAGACCCAAGTGGCGCTGGCGACCAAGCGCGATGCCGCAACCTACCGCGACATCCTGGCATCGAACGCCGAGGAATTTCAGCGGCTGGCGCGCATGGTGTCCGACATGCTACTGCTGGCCAAGACCGAGCGCGGCGTGGATCTGCCGCACAAGGAGCGGTTTTCCGCCCGCCAGGACGGGCTGGCGCTGCTCGACTTCTACGAGGCCGTGGCCGAGGAAAAGCGCATCCGGCTGCGGGTGGAAGGCGATGGCGAGATCGAAGGCGACCGCCTGATGTTTCGCCGCGCGGTCAGCAACCTGCTGTCCAACGCCCTGCGCCACGCGTCCGAGGCCGGCGACGTCACTATCCGCATCACCGCCACCGCACAGGCCACGACGGTGGCCGTGGAGAACACCGGTGCCGACATCGACGCCAAGATTCTGCCCCGGCTGTTCGACCGCTTCTACCGCGCCGATGCTTCCAGGACCCATCCGGACACCGACGGGTCGGGCTTGGGTCTGGCCATTACGCGCGCCATTGCCGAGGCCCACGGCGGTCGCGTCACGGCAAGCTCGGGTCAGGGGCGCACCTGTTTCACCCTGGTGTTTCCGCATCGCGTCGCGAAGCCCTGAAGCTGACAACAAACTCATCGGGCTGTCCAGATTCTGTTGGGGTGCGCTCCCTACGATGAACACATCTCCTCAGCGCCTAACCAAGGCATGGGAGATGCAAGTTTCATCCACCTTCGTTAGGAGCTTCAATCATGACCCAACAACGCCTCTCCCTTTCTTCCATGATCGCCGCCGCGGCCGCGGTGGCTGCCCTGGGCCTTCCAGGGATGGCTTCGGCAGCGTACGAGCATCCGGCCAATAATGAAATCGGCGTCATCGTTCACTCGGAGCACTTCAAGAGCGATAAAACCCGAGCCCAAGTCAAGGCGGAGGCCGAGGCTGCGATGCTGCAAGGCCGTCTTTCCTACGGCGAGAGCAACTACCCGATCCGCACGCTCGATGCAGGTCCTGGCAAGACGCGTGAGCAAGTGGTCAACGAACTGCGAAGCGAGTCGCCTGCCGAGCGCGACGCGCGTCTGCGCCTTTACTCCGCAGGTTGATTCTCCTGCTGCTACGCCGGCATCATTGGGGCGGCTATTCAAGGGACAGGCGATGGCGACACCCGATGTCTTTTGAAACAGTGCTGCTTGCGACCATGCCCGGCAAGCGACCTCAAGCGCCACCTGCGCCAGAAACCGTAAAGCAAGAGCCTCGCCATGCCCCGCATACCCGTTGGTTCGCCTGGCGTGGACGGCTCCGCCGATAGCTGCCGGCGCGCCCCCAACGGCACGCTGCTGGTGCTGGTGGATCAAAGCAGCCCGGGCATATGATGGTCGAATCGACTGGCCAGCTGGCGTCGCGGCTGGCGGCGGCTCCAAACGAATCAGGCACAGACCGCAGCGAACCGTCTCGGTTGGAACAGGATGATGGTCGATTCTTGGGGCGCGCCCAGATTGTGTGCATGCACCCGCGAGAAATCACCATTGAACTCTGGAGACCGTCACATGACGAACCACGAATCCCTCACCCGCCGCGACTTCATGAACGGCGTCGGCATGGGCACTGCGGCACTGCTGGCTGGTTTGCCGCAAGTCGAAGCCGCGCCCGCAATGCAAAGCGCAAGCGATACCTTTGAACCGGACGTTGCTCTGGAGTTGATCGCCCTACCGCGCAGTGTTTCGCTGCGACCGGGGCGAGCAACATCCGTGTGGTCGTACCAGTCGCGCGTGCTGAAAGGGGATCCAGTAAGCGTGCAGGCGCTGCCCGACAGCTACCTGGGCCCGATCCTGCGCCTGCGGCGCGGCCAAAAAGTCCGCATCGATTTCATCAACCGGCTGGACCAGCCGAGCACCGTGCACTGGCACGGCCTGCACGTCCCCGACACCATGGACGGGCATCCGCGCTTTGCGATCGGGCGGGGCGAGCGCTATCGCTACGAGTTCGAAGTGCGCAACCGCGCCGGCACCTACTGGTATCACCCCCACCCCCACGGCCATACGGGCGAGCAGGTGTATTTCGGCCTTGCCGGCCTGCTCCTGGTGAGCGATGAGGAGGAGCAGGCGCTGCCGCTGCCACGCGGCCAATACGATCTGCCGATCGTCATTCAGGATCGCAGCTTCGACGACGGCAACCAACTCCGCTACCTCAGCGGCACCGGGCCGACTGCGCGCGGCGACGCATCCGGCGCGCCGTCTGCACCGGGCAACACGATGGGCGGTGGGGGAATGATGGGCGGCATGATGAGCCGCGGGGCCATGATGTCGGGCGGCATGGGCGACATGATGACGCGCATGATGGGGTTCCTTGGCGACACCATCCTGGTCAACGGCCGCCCGGACGCATCGATCGAGGTCGCCACGCACCCCTATCGGCTGCGCATCCTGAACGGCTCCAACTCGCGCATCTACAAGCTGGCGTGGCAGGACGGCCGGCCGCTCACCGTGATCGGCACCGATGGCGGGCTGCTGGAGCGGCCGGTGCACAAGGACTACGTGATGCTGGCCCCCGCCGAGCGCGTTGAACTGTGGGCCGACTTCAGCAAGGACGATCTGGGCACGCAGCTCACGCTGATGAGTCTTGCGTTCGAGGGTTCAATGGGCGGGATGATGGGGATGATGGATGGCGGGCCGATGGCAGCCATGATGGACAACTCATCGTTGGCTGCCGGGGCGCAGTTTCCGATATTCAAGGTCAATGTGGCGCGCAAGACAAACGCCAGGCTCGAACTGCCCGAACGGCTGTCTGCGGTCTCCTGGCCGCGCCTGCAGGATGCGGTCAATCGTGCCAAGCCAAGAGCATTCCGCATCACGATGGCGCAGATGCAATGGGGCTTTGACGGCCGCGGCTTCGAGATGATGGCCGTGGCGCCGAATGAAGTCGTGAAGCTGGGAACCACGGAGGTTTGGGAGTTCGCCAACGACAGCGGCATGATGACCATGGCCCACCCGATCCACGTGCACGACCCGCAGTTTCAGGTGCTGGAGCGACGCCACGGCGCGGCCAGCGGCGGCGTGCGCGATGGCTACGTCGATCAAGGCTGGAAAGACACCGTGCTGGTGATGCCGGGAGATCGCGTGAAGCTCTTGATGCGTTTCGCCGACTATCCAGGGCTCTACCTCTACCACTGCCACATGCTGGAGCACGAGGATCTGGGCCTGATGCGCAATTACCGCATCGAGACTTGAATGCCGGTGGTAGGTGTGCAAATGTCTTTCTGAAGTTGACCCGTTTTCGCGGACACCTGATCCTTATGGAAGAAGGAGTTCGCTATGCCCAAGACCCGCCCTCCGTACCCGGCGGCATTTCGCCAGCAGATGATCGAGCTGGTTGCAGCCGGCAACACGCCTGCACAGTTGGCGCGACAGTTCGATTGCACGGCACAGACCATCTCGAACTGGGTGGGACATGCCGCCGTGGACCGCGGCAAGCCCTCGACAAGCAAGGAAGGGTTGACCAACGCCGAGCGCGAGGAGCTGCATCGGCTGCGCCGCCAAGTGCGCCAGTTGCAGACCGAGCGAGATATATTGGCAAAGGCTACGGCCTGGTTCGCCGCCAGGGGCGAGAAGACGTTCACGCCGTCTTCGAGCTCGTGATGGCCCACCAGGCCGCCTTCGCCGTGCACACGATGTGCCGCGTACTGGGAGTCTCGGTGAGCGGCTTTTACGCCTGGCGCGATCGCGCGCCGTCGAAGCACGCCATGGAGGATGCTGTGATGGTCGAGCGGATTCGGGCGATTCACGCCGCCTCGGATGCGACCTACGGCATGCCGCGGGTGCGTGCCAAGCTCATCGATCAGGGCGCGCGGGTGAGCCGCAAGCGGGTCGCACGCCTCATGCGCCTGCACGGCTTGCGCGGCATGAGCCGGCGTCGTGGCTTTGTCGTGACGACGCAGCGCGAGCCCAAGCGGCGCCCGGCGCCGGATCTGGTGAACCGCCAGTTCGTCGCCGACGAGCCGAACCGGCTGTGGGTAGCCGATATCACCTTCGTGCCGACCTGGGCCGGATTCGTGTACCTGGCGATCGTGCTCGATGTCTGGAGCCGTCGGGTGGTGGGCTGGTCGATAGGAGAGTGCATCGATACCGAACTGGTGCTCGCGGCGCTGAACATGGCCATCGCGCAGTGCCGCCCCGGCAACGTCATTCACCACAGCGACCAGGGCAGCCAGTACACGAGCATCAGCTTTGGCAAGCGCTGCGGCGAGATGGGCGTGCGCCCCTCCATGGGATCAGTGGGCGATGCCTACGACAACGCGATGGCCGAGAGCTTTTTCGCCAGCCTGGAGTGCGAACTGATCGATCGGCGCGTCTTCAAGACCAAGACGGAAGCACGCCTGGCGCTGTTCACCTGGATCGAGGGCTGGTACAACCCATGTCGGCGCCACTCGGCGCTCGGTCAGCGCTCTCCGGCAACTTTCGAGAGGATCCATATCGACGACATTCACATCGAAGCACCGAGCCACGAACACGGGTTACCCACCGTCGGCGTTTGCGTGGCATGCGCCACGCCGCCGGTGGATAACCCTGCATCGTGACCTTCGGGAACACTTGAGAATCAAGCCCCAACCCGTCCGCGGAACAGGGTCAAGTCCATTCGGCCCGGCAAGCTCAGGCCGCGCCGTGCAAAGCAGTTGCCAGCGCGTTTTGAAACAACTCAAGAAAGGTCGCACATCATGATGAGCGGAATGCAAATGGGCGCAATGACGGGGATGGGCGGCTGGTTCGGCGCCCACGGGTTGATCCTGCTGCTCTGGGCGGCGGTCATCATCCTGCCCTTCTGGAAAATCTTTTCCAAGGCAAGTTTTTCCGGCTGGCTCAGTCTGCTGCTGCTCGTGCCCGTGGTCAACCTGATCGTCCTCTACGTCATTGCATTCGCGCGCTGGCCGGCGCGCCGGTTTCCCGACCTTCCGGTTTGAGCCGACCGGTTACCGCGGACAAGGCCCATCATGCTGCTCGATCGTGCCGATGCCGGTGGTGGATGTCGGGGTAATGCGGGTGGCAGTGGGTGATCGGCGCATGTGCGTGCTCATGCGAATGCGGCTCGCGGCCATCCCACGGAAAATCGTGCGTGTGCTGGTGGTGCACGTCGTGCACGTGGCGGTGGGTGTGGGTCATGGTCTCGTGGGTGTGCGTGTGCTCGTGGCGCTCGGTCAGGTGCAGCCATACCCCGGTGGCCATCAGCGCCGCTGCCAGCCAGAACAGCGGCGCGGCGTGCTCGCCGAGGGCAAAGACAGCAATGGCCGCGCCCAAGAATGGCGCGGTGGAAAAGTAGGCGCCGGTGCGCGCCGTGCCAAGGCCGCGCAAGGCGAGAACGAACAGCACCAAGCTGACGCCGTAGCCCAAGAGCCCGACCAGCATGGCTTCGACCAGCACGGGTGCGGCAGGCAGCGCAGCGCCCAGTGCCAGCGCGATGCCGGTGTTGACGATGCCCGCTACGCCGCCCTTGAGGCCTGCCACAAACAGCGCGTCCGTGGCCGACACCTTGCGAGTGAAGTTGTTGTCCAGCGCCCAGCCAAGGCAGGCGCCGGCAATCAGGAGCGTGCCCGAACCCAGACGGCCGGTGGCTGGCGACGCATCGGGCCACGCCAACAACACAGCGCCGGCGACGATCGCCAGCATGCCGAGAACGATGTGACGGTCGGTGTTTTCGCGAAACACGACCCAGGCGATGACGGCGGTCAGCACCGCTTCCAGATTGAGCAGCAGCGATGCGGTGGCAGCCGGGGTGGTCATGAGCCCCAGCATGAGCGCGAGCGGCGCCAGCACGCCGCCAAAGCCGGTGGCGAGCAGCAGCCACAGCCACTCGCGCGCAGGCATCACGGGCTTGCGCCAGCCGCGGTCGCGTGCCAAGCGGATCAACCCCAAGCCGATGCCACTGCCCAGATACAAGAGGCCAGCCAGCAGCACCGGCGACAGGTCGCGCAGCAACTGCTTGGCAAACGGCGTACTCGCGCCAAAGAGCAGCGCGGCGGCAAGCGCGGCGGCAACCGGCGGTGAGAAATGCAAGCGATTCATTAACCAATCCTTCCCGGAAGATGCCACATTCACCATTGCCTTCAATGGCGGCCTGCGGGTGCGACGTCGGCAAGGCCAGCCGTCGACGCATCGCCTGGAGAGCCAAACGACGTGCGGCGGGCCTGCGGCAGGAGACGTGCAGAGTTCAGAATGAAGGTCAGCTCTGAAGCGACGTGGATGAAGGCGGCCAGCAGGGGGCCCAGCAGTCCGAATGCGGCCAGCGCAATACCCACCAGATCGATTCCGATCGTGCCCGCGAAGTTCTGCCAGATGATGGCGCGCGTGCGCCGCGCCACTTTCATCGTCTCGACGAAACACGCCAGGTCGTTGCCCAGCAGCACGATGTCGGAACTCTCCTGCGCCACGTCGGTGCCGGAACCCATTGCCACGCCGACGCTGGCCTCGGCCAGAGCAGGCGCATCGTTCACACCATCGCCAACCATCGCGACTGTCCGGCCTTTCTTCACCATGTCGGCCAGCCGGGCCAGCTTGTCCTCGGGCAGCAATTCGGCTTCGACGTTCTTCAAGCCGAGCTCGGTTGCCACGGCAGTCGCGACCTGCCGGTTGTCGCCTGTCAGCAGAATCGTCTGCACGCCCATCGCATCCAGCGCGGCGATGGCCCGCTTCGCCTCGGGCCTGATCGTGTCGGCAATGTCGATGGTGCCCAGCAGGCGTCCATCCTTGGCGATCACGACCTCGGTGCACGCACCAAGGTCGCGAAGCGGCGGCAGGTCGATCCGATTGTCAGCCATCCAAGCGCGGTTGCCGACGAGAATCGTGGCGTCGCCCAATCGTGCCGAGATGCCGCGTCCTGGCGTGTAGCCGAAGTGCTCCGGTTCTCGCACTTTGCGTGCCTCTGTCTTCACGCGGCTCAAGATGGCTTTGCCGAGCGGATGCTCCGAGCGGACCTCTGCGGTCGCCGCGGCGTCGAGCAGCGCTGCAGCCGATACGCCCTCGGCAGGCAAGACAGCTTGCACTTCCGGCCGGCCGTAAGTCAGCGTGCCAGTCTTGTCGAGCACAACGGTATCGACCTTGCCCAGCGTTTCGAGATGAACCCCACCCTTGATGATGGCCCCAAGCCGGGCAGAGCGGCCGATACCGCCCAGGATCGCCAGCGGTGTTCCGGCAGCAATGCCGCACGCGCCGGCAACGATGATCACTGAGATGGTCGAACGCATGTCACGCGTGATGAGCCAGGTCAGCACGGCGGCGCCGAGCGCGAAGTACACCAGATAGCCGGCGAGCCGATCGGCCATCCGCTGCACGGGAGCCCGCGAGCGCTCGGCTCGCTCTACCGCCTCGATGATGCGGCCGTAGCTGGTATCGCGCCCGATCCGCTCGGCTCGAATTTCCAGTGCGCCCGACTGGTTGATCGCGCCAGCATAGACGCGAGAACCCTCAGTCTTTTCGACTGGCATCGACTCGCCGGTGATCCGCGATTCGTCGGTGAATGAGTGGCCGGAGACCACAACACCGTCGACCGGGAGGCCGCCGCCTGGGGAAACCAGAATCACGTCACCCACTGACAGTTCCTCGGCCGAGACGGTCTTGATAGAACCCGCCCTACGCACCGACACCTCACGCGGCAAAAACTCCAGCAGGTCCCGGATCGCCTTGCGGCCGCGGCCGACCGTCAGACCCTCCAGCACCTCCGCAATCAGTACGAACAGCGTGATCACCAGCGCTGTGAAGAATTCACCGATCGCGGCTGCGGCAACGATGGCGATGGTCATTGACAGTTCCATCGTCATGCGCCGGGCCTGCAGGTGCTCCAGCGCTTCCTTGAAGATTGGCCAACCACCGATCACCAAGCCAATGACTCCGATTACGCTGACCGCTGGATACGGCTCCCACCATGTGAACCAGACGGCAACGGCTGCGACCGCCACCAGACAGATGCGCAGAGCCTCATTCCAATCGAATGGGTACTCGTGGTCGTGATGATCGTGATGATCGTGATGATCGTGATCATGGTCATGATCCTCGTGGTGTTGATCGGTGTACCCATCTTGGCCATGCGGCCGGTTGTGTAGAGAAATAGACATGGGGTTTGATCGTCCGAGGGAGGTTTGCCGCCCATAGGCGGCCCATAGGCGACTTCGGATTCACTTCATATAGCTGCGCAGAATCGCAATCAGTTCGGCTGCCCCTTGTTCGCGCGTGCCGTCGCCAGGGTCTTGCGGATGGGCGATGTGCGAGTTGATGTGTTCCTCCATCACTTCGCGCATCAAGCCCGTCAGCGCACCGCGCGCGGCGGCGATCTGGTGCAAAACATCGGCACATCCCTTTTCGGCTTCCAGAGCACGCTCGATCCCCTCAAGTTGTCCACGGATGCGACGCACACGAGCGAGGAGTTTCGGTTTTTCCTTGACGGTATGACTCATAGGTAGATGTTTATTGTTAGGATAGGTGGGTAAGGTATATTAACCTGAACTCTGGGACAAGGACGGGCATCCAGCGCCCCGAGGTCAAGACATCGGGGGAAATTTAGCGGAGCGGATCGGCTCGGCTGGACCAGAACAACGCGAATAGGAGGCCGCTATGGAGTTCAGGTTGCTGCGCTACTTCATCGTCGTAGCGGAAGAATTGCACTTGGCCCGCGCGGCCGAGCGTTTGGGCATTGAGCAGTCACCAGTGTCGCGCGCGATGCGCGACCTCGAACGCTTGCTCGGCGTGCAGTTGTTCGACCGCAGCACGCGTCAAACGCGGTTGACTTGGGCTGGCAAGGTGCTGCTTGGCGAAGCCCGGTGTGTACTGGCCGCGGTCGATCATGCGGTGCAGGCGACCAAGGGCGCGGCCCAGGGCTATCAGGGCGTTTTGCGCATCGGTATCTGCGACAGCCTGGCCCAGCCGCGCATTGCTTCGCTGCTGGCGCGCAGCCGGGAGGAGGAGCCTGAGCTGAACATCCGGGTCTTTGAGCTGCCATTCGCGCAGCAACTCAAGGGCCTGCACAATGACCTGTTGGATATCGGCTTTGCGCTGTCGGATGGGGTCAACGACGGGCTGGTGGCCGAACTGGCCTGGAGCGATCCGCTGTCTGTGATCGTGCCGGCACGCCATCCTCTGCTGGAGCATGTCCAAGTCAAGTTACGGGACGCCTTGAAGTTCCCGCTGGTGCTGTGCCATCCCGACGCAGGCTCGGGCTGCCACAACCAGATCCAAGCGGTGCTCAATGGCGCGACCATACCGCCCAAGGTAGCAGACCACGTAACGAGCCTGGGCGTGATGCTGACGCTGGTGGGCGCCGGCTACGGCATCGGCTTCGCCATTGCCTCGCAGGTGCAGACCCTAAATCGACCCGACATAGCCGTCCGTCCCCTGGCAGGCACGCCGCCCATGCTGTCCACCTACCTGTTGCGCCGCCGTGCCGAACCCTCTGAGCCCACGAAGCGGTTCCTGGAGCGCGCACGCGAGGAATTCGGGCCGAAGGGAGATGAACCGGCCTCGTGACGTTGAGCGCTCGGATACATTGGCTACTGCTGGCTGTCCGCAGCTCGCATTGGACCTGCCCGGAGCATGCGTTGACCAAGCGAGGTTTTTTAGTCCACAATAACGTCCATCTCGGTTCGCCGAGTGCGGAAGACTCGTTATTAATCAACGAGTTGGGAACACGATGATGTTCCCTTCACCCGCTC
>CAYRHV010000003.1:0-38248 GCA_964424045.1 uncultured Ottowia sp.
GCGACCCGACACCCATCGAGGATGCCGATATCCTCGTCATCGAGTCCACCTACGGCAACCGATTGCACAAGGACTTCTCGGCGACCGAAGCGGAAATGATCCGCATCGTAGAGGAAACCCTGTTCGAGCGCGGTGGCAACGTCATCGTGCCGGCTTTTGCTGTTGGTCGAACCCAGGAGGTGCTATATCACTTGCATCGCCTCACCTGCGAGGGGCGACTGCGGCAACCCAAGGTGTTCGTCGATTCACCGATGGCCACGGAAGCCACGCGCATCACGCGCAAACACCTTGAGCTGTTCGATGAGCAGGCAAAGCGCTTGGCCGGATGGCACGCACGCGGCGAGAACCTCCCCTATCTGCACTTTACGGAGAGTGTCGAGGAATCCATGGCGCTGAACCGGATCCGTTCCGGAGCCATCATCATTTCTGCCAGCGGCATGTGCGATGCAGGACGCATCCGACATCACCTGCGGCACAACTTGCCACGCCGAGAATGCAGCATCCTGTTTTCCGGCTTCCAGGCGCAGGGAACGCTTGGCCGTCGCCTGATTGAGGGCGCTGAGCGGGTACGCATTTTCGGCGAAGACATCCCGGTACGTGCCGCGATCCACAGTGTGGACGGTCTCTCGGCGCATGCCGACCAAAAGGCGCTGCTGGACTGGTCCCGTGGCTTCATCCATGCACCGGCGCACACCTTCGTGGTGCATGGAGAACTGTTTGCCGCACAGACATTCGCCGAACTCTTGCAGCAGCAACTCGGCTGGCAGGTCACAGTGCCCGAGCATGGTCATGTGCTGTGCTGGCCGGACTTTCTGGCGCACGAGCGATGAAATCCACAGACGATCTCGATGCGCGCCTGCGCGCCATCCGCGAGTCGCCGACGTATCGACTTGCGTACGAAGACATCGAGTTGCTTGGCCAGGACGAACTGCGACCGCTGCGGCTGCAGCTCGAACTGCTCAAGCCGGAACGCATCCTGCACGAACAGGGCATCCACTCGACGGTGGTTGTCTTCGGCAGTGCGCGTGTGAGCGATGCCGACACCGCTGCTGCCCGTCTTGGTGCACTGGAGCAGCAAGCACTCGCCACGCCCGGGGATAGCCGACTGAGGCAGGAACTCGCTAGAGCCCGCCGCCGGGTCGAACAGGCCCGCCACTACGAGCAGGCGCGGCGTTTCTCGACCCTGATTTCGACCCGCTTCCAGCAGCAGAACCGCCGTGATTTCGTCGTCGTCACCGGGGGTGGGCCCGGAATCATGGAGGCCGCCAACCGCGGTGCCTTCGAAGTCGGCGCGCGCTCGATCGGCCTGAACATCACCCTGCCGCACGAACAGGCACCCAACCCCTACATGTGTCCGGAGCTGGCGTTCCGCTTCCACTATTTCGCGCTGCGCAAGATGCACTTCTTGTTGCATGCCAAGGGCTTGGTGGCCTTCCCAGGTGGCTATGGAACGCTCGATGAGCTGTTCGAGGTGCTCACCTTGATCCAGACTGGAAAGATGCAGCGTATTCCGGTGGTGCTGGTCGGCCGTGCATTCTGGCGTCGCGTGGTTGATTTCGATCTTCTGCTCGACGAAGGCTATGTCTCGCCGTCCGATCTCGACTTGTTCACCTGCGTGGACGAAGCAGAGGAAATCGTCAGTGCTCTCGAACGCTTTTACGTCAACAGGGCTGCAGGCGATGGGGCAACATGATTGGCATCGACAGGGATCGCTGGAGCCTGCATGGCACCAAGATGCGGCAGCCGATGCAGTGCGTCACCTTATTGATTGCGGGTGCATTGTTCAGCCCGATTGTTGTTTTCGGTTCCGAAGTCCCGCTCTCTGCAAATCCTCCCTCCTGCTCGCCAGAGCAATCCCTGCGTTGGCGGGGCAATACCCTGCGCCTGGAGAACGATTTGTTCACGGGCACCGATCGCAATTACACCAACGGTGTGGCGCTCACGGTGGTTTCACGCGATCTGCAAGGCGCACTCCGCCCGGAGTGCCTGCCCCAGCCGATTGGTTGGTATGCCCGCTTCATTGGCTGGGTCGATCCCGAATTCTGGCGCGACTCCGGCGCGCAGTCGGCATCACAGAACGTCGTCGTTCGCTTTGGTCAATCTATGTACACCCCCGAGGACAAAGCGCGCACCGATCTGATTCCAGACGACCGTCCGTATGCTGGTTTGCTCTACCTGGGTATAGCGTGGAATCGCCGTGTCCATCCACAGGCCGCGAGTTACGAAATGCTTGACGTGCGTGAGCTGACCCTGGGCGTGATCGGCCCCTGGTCGCTGGCTGAGCAGTCTCAGAACCTGGTGCACCGGGTACGCGACATTGAACGCTTTCGCGGCTGGAACAACCAGTTGCACAACGAGCCTGCGTTTCAGATGGCCATGGAACGCAAGTACAAGTCGTACACGGGGGCGGCCGTCCGTCCTGGATGGGGCAGCGACGTGATCGGCAGCTATGCCCTGCGGGTTGGAAACATCGAAACCGCCGTCAGTACCGGCGTGGAGTTGCGTACGGGCTGGAACATACCGAACGACTTCGGCAGCTATCCGATCCGCCCTGGCGCGGAAAACCGCCCACCCTCGGGTGTTGCCGATCTGCGCACGACAACGCCGCAATCGGCCCGGGCGCCCAAACCTGGGGCACATGTCTTCCTGAACCTGGAGGCCAAAGCCGTTGCCTGGGATTTCTCGCTCGACGGAAACATGTTTCGGCAAAGTCATCACGTCAGCCGGCGGCCTTGGGTCGCTCAGGCAGCCCTAGGCATCAGCAGCCAATGGATCGTTGCCGGACGTGGCGTACGGCTCGCCGTGATGCGCGTTTGGAGAACCCGCGAGTTCGACCAGCAGGCGGGCCATCACGCATTCGGATCGATTGCGCTGAGCCTGGAATTTTGAAGGTGCCCGCAACCCTTCGTTAGACCCAAAGCATTCTTCAACAACATGAATGGAGAAATTCGTGAATCAGCTCTTGAAACCCAGATCGTTTTTCACAATTGCTTTATCGATGGCTTTGGTAACCGCTGCCACGGGGCTTGGTGCACAGTCCGTCGAGGCCGCAAAGCCGATGGCGCTTCGCACCGTCATGGAGAAGCTTGGCCGTGACATGCAAGCCGTCACTGGCGCGATTTCCAAAGAGGAATGGGCACTGGTCGCCGAGTTGGCACCAAAAATCGCCAAGCATGCCGAGCCGCCCTTGTCGGAAAAAATGCGCATCCTGGCCTGGCTTGGAGCAGACGCTGGAAAGTTTCGAGGTCTTGATGGGCAAGTGCATGACGCCGCGACCGCCATGGGCGAGGCTGCAAAGCGGAGTGACGGCCAGGCTGTCATCGCGGCGTTCTCCAAGACGCAACAAAGCTGCCTTGCCTGCCACCAGAGCTTCCGCCAATCGTTCGTGGGGCAGTTTTATGGGAGCCGCTGACAGATATCTGTCCCGGACTGGTTCGCACGAGACATCACGATCGAGAACGTCACGATGAGCAACTCACAGCCGAGCCTCATCCTGGTGCTCAACTGCGGCTCCTCAAGCATCAAGTTCGCCTTGTTCGATGCGAATGTGTGCCCATTGCCGCGCAAGCCGCTGTGGCACGGCAAAGTGCAAGGGATTGCCGGATCTGCTCCTGAATACGGCGACAGTGGCACTGCACAGCAGCGTATCCAACTGGATCACGAACACCCTCATACCGCTGCCCTCGCTTTGATTCAAGCGCGCATCTCGGCCCGACTCGACGGCCGCCGTATCGTGGCCATCGCACACCGTGTCGTCCATGGTGGCAGCAGGTATTTCGAGCCTACTCTGGTGACCGCTGGCACCATCGCCGAACTGAGAGCCTTGGTTCCTTTGGCGCCGCTACACCAACCCTTTCCTCTGAAAGCCATGAGCCTGCTGTTTGAGCAGTGGCCTGAAATTATTCAGGTGGCGTGCTTCGATACGGCCTTCCACCGCACGATGCCAAAGGTGGAGCAAATCTTGCCGCTGCCGTATTCGGCTTGGGAATGCGGTCTGCGCCGCTACGGTTTCCACGGGCTTTCCTACGACTATATGAGCCACGCTCTGCCCGAGCGCCACGGTGATCTGGCACGTGGCCGCACCATCGTCGCGCACCTCGGCAGCGGGGCCAGCCTGTGTGCGATGCAGAACCTGCAAAGCATCGCCACCACGATGGGTTTTTCCGCGCTTGACGGCTTGATGATGGGCACCCGCACGGGCTCGCTCGATCCCGGCGCCTTGCTCTACCTGATGGAGATCGAAAAACTTTCTCTGGAAGAAGTGGGCTGCACGCTCTACAACCGGTCCGGCCTGCTCGGTGTTTCTGGGATTTCAGCCGAACCGCGCGTCGTGGTGAAGCACGAGGATGACCCTGGAGAAGCCGGCGAACGCGCCCGAATCGCGCTGGCGCTCTATGTGCGCCGCATCGTGCGCGAGATTGGTGCGCTGACCGCAGTCCTTGGAGGTCTGGATCTGCTGGCATTCACTGCCGGCGTCGGCGAGCACAACGCTTTCGTGCGCGAGCGCGTCTGCCGCGACCTTGCCTTTCTCGGCATCAAGCTCGATGCCGGTGCCAACGCCATCGATGCCCACGTCATCTCCACCACCGACAGTCGCGTGCATGTCGCGGTGGAGCCCACCAACGAGGAATGGATCACAGCACGCTATACGCAGGAATTGATGACTACTGCCGCGTAATGTCCCAGTCAGGCCGATCGCACTCAGTTCAACGAACTCTGTAAGCACACAGGGATTCATCGGCATCGAAGAAGGAAAAATACATGACTACTGCTCCCACCATTCGCCAGCGCTGGCTGGCCGGCCACGGCCCAATCGCCCATCGTGAAGAGACCGCTGCACGTGTCGAGGCACTGGTGGCCCGTTTGATCGTCGAAGGCCGCGTTGCCGATGCGGCGACGGCCTACACCCTGCTTGCTGCCGCCGACTGCCTGAGCTGTGTGGCAATGAACGTGGTCGCGCACATGACCTATGCGCGCCGCATCGATCTTTCCGGCGCGCCGCTATCCGCCGAAGACTTCAAGCCAACGCCCGAAGGTCACACCGGCGGCTCGTTGAACATGGTGCAGGCCTTCGTCGGCTACCTTCTCGCCAATGCGCTCACCGGCAGCACACGCTGCTGGATCATGGGGCAAGGCCATTGCGTAGCCGCCATCGAAGCCGTCAACGCATTGACCGGCGACGTCTCGCCCGCGCAGCGGAACCGCTACGACCACAGCGAGGAAGGCCTGTCGCGCCTGTGTGCTGATTTCTATTCCTATGCCATTGATGCGCGAGGCCTCCCGGCTGTGCCGCTGGGCAGCCATGCCGGCCCCAACACCGCCGGCGCCGTGTCTGAAGGTGGCTACCTCGGCTTTGCCGAACTGCAGTACATCCATATGCCGCTGCCTGGCGAATCACTGGTCGCCTTCCTCAGCGACGGTGCTTTCGAGGAACAGCGCGGCCCGGACTGGGCGCCGCGCTGGTGGCGCGCGCAGGACAGCGGCTTCGCTGTGCCGGTGATGATCCTCAACGGCCGCCGCATCGAGCAGCGCACACAGATCATGCAGGAAGGCGGTGCGCAATGGCTGGCTGAAGATGTGCGCCACAACGGCTTCGACCCGATGATCGTCGATGGCCGCGACCCGGCCGCGATTGCCTGGGCGATCATCGAAGCCGAGGACGCGCTGCGCGCGTTCGCCGCTGATCCGGATCGTCGCTATCCGGTGCCGCTGCCCTACGTGATCGCCGAGACCGAGAAGGGTTTTGGCTTTCCCGGTGCAGGCAGCAACGCCGCGCACAACCTGCCGCTGGGCGGCAATCCTCACACTGATGCCGTCATGCGTGATCTGTTCAACAAAAGCGCGGCCGCGCTGTTCGTTGCGCCGGCCGAACTCAGCGCCGCGCTCGCCGCCTTCGCGACCCACGCCGCCCAGCAACGTTCGCTGGAAAGCGCGCATCCGATGGCGCACCGCCATCCCGCCGCGCCCAAGCTGCCCGAACCGTACTGGGAAGCATCGGGCAGCGAAGGCAGTGCGATGACGGCGCTGGACCAGTGGTTTGTCGAGTTCGCCAAGGCCAATCATGAGATGCGCATGCGCATCGGAAACCCGGACGAATTGGCCAGCAACAAGATGGGCGGCACGCTTGCGCTGCTCAAGCACCGCGTCAATGAGGCCGAACCCGGTGTGCCGGAGGACCTGCACGGCGCCATCATCACCGCTCTCAACGAAGAAGCCGTGGCCGCTGCCGCACTTGGCAACAAGGGCGGACTAAATCTCATCGTCAGCTACGAAGCTTTCGCCGTGAAGATGCTCGGCCTGTTGCGGCAGGAAATCATCTTCGCCCGCCACCAGCGCCAGGTCGGGCGGCCAGCCGGCTGGTTGTCGGTTCCTCTCATCGTCACCTCGCACACCTGGGAAAATGCCAAGAACGAACAATCACACCAAGACCCGACCATCGGCGAAGCCCTGCTGGGCGAGATGTCAGACACCTCGCGCGTGCTGTTCCCGGTGGATGGCAACACCGCCGTCGCCGCGCTGCGTGACGCCTATGCCGGACGCGGCCAAATTGCCTGCCTGATCGTCTCCAAGCGCGACGTGGAGAACCGATTTGACGCCGAATCGGCGCAACGCCTGATCCGTGACGGCGCGACTCATCTGATCGGCGATCCCGCCAAGGCCGAGGTGCAGCTTATCGCGCTGGGTGCCTACCAGCTCGACGAGGTAATCAAGGCGCAGCAACACCTCGCCGACCTGGGCAAGGACGTCTGCGTCACTGTCATCCTGGAACCCGGTCGCCTGCGTATCCCGCGCGATGCCATGGAAGCCGAATTCGTCGATGATGATGCCACCATCAACGCGCTGTTTCCGCCGGGCCTGCCGCGTGTGATCCTCACCCATACCCGCCCCGAGCCCATGCTCGGTATCCTGCGCCGCATTGACAGCGGCCCTGCCAGGACTCATGCCCTCGGCTACATCAGCCGCGGCGGTACCTTCGATGTCCCCGGCATGCTGTTCGCCAACCGCTGCACCTGGGCGCATGCGGTGGATGCAGCAGCGGCCGTGGCCGGCTGGAATCGCGAAGCGCTGCTCAACCATGCGCAGCGCGCAGCCGTTGATGGCACCGGTGATCCAAAGGATTTACTGGGCCCGTGAGTCAGGCATGCGAGCACTGTGCCAGTTACGAAGGTCGCCGACAGCGTTCCCTGCGATATGCCGCAGAGGCGTCGAGATGGCCTTGGAAAGACACCCGTGGGTCGGCGCGAGCCTACTCGACAGGCGTGAGCGCCTCTTCAGGTACCTGTTGTTGCTCGCCATCGTGGCGCTCTGCGCTGGATGCGCTGGTGTCAAGGTGCAGACCGTCAGCGCGAAAGACTATGTATCGGAGCGGCGCGGTGACGTGCTGACTACCGACAAACTCAGCACATCGGCGCGTGACGTACTCACGAGTCTCGCGGTTCAGCCAGATCGGTGCAAGGAGAACGTGGACCATTGTGTCCAGGCATTGGCACGCACCGACGGCATCGACTCCGAACGTCAACTCGCGGCGCTGGCTGAGCTCTGGTTGCAGGAGGCGCTGCGGCAGGAGAAGCAGGGACCTGCGGCCCAGTCGCGCTTCGAGGATGCATTGGGTGCCTATTTGCAGGTTGCGCGATATGGCTACGCCTACCTGTTCTTCACATCACGACGGTCGGGCGAGCGGGCCTTCGAGGATCGCCAGACGCAGGTGCGCGACTACTACAACTTTGCGGTGCAGCAGGCGGCCGAGCTGTTTTTCAAGCAGTTTCGGAGCAGGCCTGATCAGGTCAAAGGGCGGATGCAGGTGGGCGACTGGTTGTTGAGCGCAAACCTGTCCGATCTGTACCCGCTGGACCCCGTGCCACGCCGTGCCAGCGAGCTGCTGCCCGCTTCGCGGCTCACCTTCCAGGGTATCCGAAGCATTTATCGGCGCGATGGGCTGGGTGCCGATCTGGTGATTGCGACCGATGGCGGCGCCCTGGGCACAGAGGCAAAGTCAACCGCGCCTTTGGCAGGGTCCTACAGCGAGATGCCTTATCGGCCGGTGACCGCCATCATTGCGTTTACCGGGAGTACGCTGGCGGAGGTTCTTCACACCCAGGAAGCCACGCTGCTCGGCTACGACCCTTACCAGCATGAAACCCTGGATGTCCACGACGTACCGGTGCCGCTTGCCGCGAACTTCACTTCCGCCTACGGACTGTGGTTGGCGCGCTCGGACTTTTCCACGCAGGCACTGCGCAACGTCCTGGGCAAGTCCGGCAGTCTCGACGCGCCGTATGTCTACCTGACGCAGCCATTTGATCCTGACCGACAGGTCATCGTCATGCTGCACGGATTGGCCAGCAGCCCGGAAGCGTGGATCAACGTCGCCAACGAGGTCATGGGTGACGAAGAATTGCGCAAACGCTACCAAGTCTGGCAGGTGTACTACCCCACCAATGCGCCCATTGCATACAACCACGCGAGCATTCGCGCCGCGCTTGCCGCGACCTTCCAGCACTTCGATCCCGAAGGGACTGCGGCCGCCTCGCACGACATGGTGCTCATCGGCCACAGCATGGGTGGGGTGCTGAGTCGATTGCTAGTGTCTTCCTCCGGCAGCGTGTTGCTCGATGCGGTCAAGGAACTCCGGCAGATCGATGATGCGCAGGTCAAGAAGCTGCGAGCGGAAACCGACGGTCTCCTTACTTTCGAGGCCTATCCGGGCATCTCGCGGGCCATCTTCATCGCCGCTCCCCACAAGGGAACGCCTTTCGCCAGCAATCGCCTGTCGCGGTTGCTGTCCGGGCTCATCACCATGCCTGTGAAGGTCGTCGATCAAGTTATGCGGCTCAATCATCAGATCATCGGTGGCGGTCAGGCCTCATCGTCACTCCTGCCGGCCAGCCTGCCCAATGGCGTGGACAGCCTCAAGGATTCGGACCCGTTTATCCGCGCCGCGGCCGAGCTGCCGATTTCGCCCTCGGTGCACTACCACAGCATCGTGGCAAACCACACGCCCAAGACGACGCTTGAAGACTCTGACGACGGACTGGTGCCCTACCGCAGCGCGCATCTGCCTGGCGCCGAGTCGGAACTGGTGATCCCCTATTCCCATAGCGTCCAGGAGACCCCTGAGGCCATTTTGGAGATACGACGGATTCTGCGAGAGCATCGGTAAGCGCGTAAGCTCCCCCTATAAATCTTGCTGCTCGGGCTGCGCCCGGGTGCCCTGGCCCATTCATGGCTTACTGCCTTGAGCCACGTAGCCTCCGGCTACACCCGTTCCTGCCCTCCGGCCGGCAGGTATAGCCGCATACGCAGACCACCCAACGGCGACTCCAGAGCTTCGACGCTGCCGCCATAGGTCTCGGCCAGAGTGCGCACGATGTCCAGACCCAGGCCCGAACCGGGATGGCGCTGGTCCAGCTGCACACCGCGCTCGAACATCCGTGCGCGCTCAGCCTCGGGGATGCCAGGACCGTCGTCATCGACCGTGAAGCAGAGCAGGGCGCCTTCACGCTGCACATCGACGAGCACACGCGAACGCGCCCACTTACCGGCATTGTCGAGCAGGTTGCCCAGCAGCTCATACAGATCCTGCTCCTCACCGCGGAAAGCCACGTCCTCGGCCTGCCGTGCCAGCTCGAAGTCGAGCCCGCGTGCTGTATGCAACCGCTCCATGGTGCGCAGCAGGGCTGCCAGCGGTCCCAGTACCGGGGTCGCCAGTCCGGTGGCGCGCACGGCGGCTGCAGCGCGCGCGCGCGCCAGGTAGTAGTCGACTTGGCGGCGCGCGCTGCCCACCTGTTCGCGCACCAGCTGAGCCAGGGCACCGTCCTCCCCTGCAGCAGCGTTGGCTAATACCGCTAGCGGCGTGTGCACAGCGTGCGCCAGGTTGCCGGCCTGGGCACGCGCCTGCACCACCATGGCGGCGTTTTCGGCCAGCACGTGGTTGAACTCGCCCACCAGAGGCTGCAGTTCCTGTGGAAAACGGCCTTCCAGTTGCATAGCCTTGCCACTACGCACCGCCGCCAGGCGGCGGCGCAGCACGGTCAGTGGTTGCAGGGCATAGTGCAGCTGCAAGGCCACCGCGACTGCCAAGCCTGCTGCCAACAGGCCCAGAGTGGACCACAGCAGACGCGTGAAACGCTGCAACGGCTCGGCGATCAGGGCTGTGTCGGCGGCCACCACCAGGCGCAGGTGCGGCGCCCCTTCATCGGGCAGCTCGACAACGCGTGCCACAGCCAACAGAGCATGGCCCTGCGCGTCGCGCAGGGCCAGTACCCGATAGCCCTGCGCCGGGTAGCCTGTCGGAGCTGGGGGCAGTTGCAGCACCTGGTCCCACAGCGAACGCGAGCGCGCCAATGCCGTGCGCGGCGCAGCGCCAAGTTCGTCCACCTGCCAGTACAAGCCGGATAGCGGCTGATCCAACCGCGCGTCGGCTACCATGGACCCGACGCTGACCTGGTCGGGCGGCGCCCAGTCGACGGCGGCGCTCAGATGATTGAGCTGCATCACGAGCTGTGCCTGCAACTGCTGTGTGATGTGTTCTTGGAATAGACCACGCAGACCCCACGCCGCCAGTGCGATGGCAAGTGCCACCCAGGTCAGCGTGCCGGCCAGAAGGCGCAGTCGCAGCGAACCGCCGGTCATGAGTCGGGGCCGCCCGGCTCCATCAGGCGGTAGCCCAGCCCACGCACGGTTTCAATACTGCCGGGCGGCAGCTTCTTGCGCAGGCGACCAACGAAGACCTCGATGGTGTTGGAGTCGCGGTCGCTATCGTAGGCGTATATACGCTCGGACAACTCGGTGCGCGACAGTACCTCGCCCTTGCGCTGCATCAGGAGTTGCAACAGCTTGAACTCGTGGCTGGTCAGCATCAGCGGCTGGCCGTCGACCAACACCCGCGCCTGGCGCGTATCGAGCGTGATCGGCCCGCATTGCCATTCGGCGCTGGCATGTTCACCGCCGCGACGCAGCAGCGCACGCAGGCGCGCCAACAACTCTTCCATGTGAAAGGGCTTGGCAAGATAGTCGTCGGCGCCGGCGTCGATACCCGCCACCTTTTCCTGCCAGGCGCTGCGCGCCGTCAGGATCAGCACTGGCATCTTGCGTCCCGCGGTGCGCCAGCGCCGCAGCACCGTCAGGCCGTCGAGTTCGGGCAGGCCCAAATCCAGCACGACGGCATCGAACTCCTCGACCTCGCCCAAGTAGTGCGCCTGCACGCCGTCGTGCGCGGACTCGACCGTGTGGCCGGCGTTGGTGATGGCCTGTACCAGTTGCCCGTTCAATATCGGCTCGTCCTCCACCACCAAAATGCGCATCAGTGCCTCTTGCGTTTGATTTTCAGCACTTCGCCGCTGGTCGCATCGACCTTGAGCTTGGCCAGGCGCCCGTCCTTCTGTAGTAAACGGATCTCGTAAATGAAGCGACCGTCGTCGTGCTCAAACTCGATCTTCAGCACTTGGCCCTGGTAATCACGCTCGACCTTGTCAAGTACGGTGCGCAACGGCAGCACCTGACCTCGTTCCAGTGCCTGGCGCGCCAGTTCGTGGTCGTCCGACGAGGCAAACAATGGCCCAGACGGAACCAGCGCACCCGTCAACAGGAATAACAAGGCCAGAAGAGCCAGGTAGCGCCGAGAGCTGGGAGTCAGTGCCGTCATGGATGATTTTATAGCTGCTCAAACCTGAATGCCAGATGAACGCGCCCTTCATCGTCGGTTCAGGAGGCATTCCCGACAATGGCTTCCATGTTCGGCACGGTGGCAGTGCCGGCAACCCACAGGAGGCATCATCATGCAAGCACGCAAACAACCTGATCGCTGTGCCCTGACTGTTCGCGATCGTTTTCACCCCCTGTCGATCGGCGCGCACTGGCTGACCGTGCTGCTGCTGGTGGCCGTGTATGTACTGATTGAGCTGCACGGGGCATTCCCCAAGGGTAGCGGGGCGCGCGAACTGACCAAGCATTGGCACGAGATGCTGGGCTTGGCTGTGTTCGCCATCGTGTTTGTGCGGCTTGCGCTGCGTGCCATCTACCCCGCGCCCACCATCCAGCCGCCACCGCCGCGCTGGCAGGAACAAGCGGCCAGGGCCATGCACATCCTACTCTACGTTTTTCTCATCATCATGCCGTTGCTGGGCTGGTTGGTGCTGAGCGCCAAGGGCAAGCCGGTTCCCTTCTTTGGTTTCGAGCTCCCGGTGCTGATCGGCCCCGACAAAGCCCTGGCACACAGCTTGGAGGACATCCATGAAGCGATCGGCACGGCGGGCTACTTCCTGATCGGCGGGCACGCCGCCGCGGCCCTATGGCACCACTACCTGATGCGTGACGACACGCTGCGGCACATGCTGCCACGCATGGCTTGGCGCGTGCGCGCCGGCTCCCGAGGGCCACTACCCCGGACGCGGGCTTGAGTACAGCCGTTATCCATCCGCACCCGATTTTGATAACCCGGAGATTCCCATGAAACATCACCACAAAATTCTCGGCAGCAGCCTGCTGGCTCTGTCGGTGGCGCTGGCGGCCGCACCGGCCCTGGCGAGCGACGACTGTGAAGTGCCAGTCGCGCGCTGGCAGTCGCGCGAAGCCGTGCGGCAGATGGCGGTGCAAAAAGGCTGGGAAGTCCAGCGCCTGAAGATCGACGACGGCTGCTACGAGATTCGCGGCACCGACGCCGAAGGCCGCGGCTTCAAGGCCAAGATCGACCCGGAAACTCTGGAGGTGATCAAGCTCAAGCAGCGCGATCGCAAGGCCGATCGAAGAGGTGATCGCAAGCGCGAACGCGATCCAATGCACGACCCTCGCGTCCGCGGCGACACCGCCTCGCCCGACAAGCCCCTGTTCACCCCCGGCACCACACCGCGTGGTCAGATCGAATGACACCCTCTGTCCGACCAGACAAGTCCATGAAACGGAGCAAGACCATGAATCAGAAATCTGTCCTCACCGCCCTGATAACAGCCGCTGTCCTGGCATCTCCGGCATTGGCGCAAAGCCGCGAGGTCAACATCACCACTCAGCTCAAGAACTACGGCGGCGATGGTGCCTACCTGGCCGTCTACCTGACCGACGCTCAGGGCGCCTACGCGGGCACCCTGTGGGTGGCTGGCGGCAAGGCCAAGTATTACAAGCACCTGGCCGATTGGAATCGCCTGTCGGCGGGCGATGCCAAGCGCCTAGCGGGTGTGACCGGCGCCAGCGTCGGTGCCGGTCGCAAGCTTACCGTCACCGCTGATCTGGCCGACGCGCTGATCGACGCAGGCTACGAGATCCGCGTTGACGCTGCGGTGGAAGACATGCGCGACAGCCCATCCGAGCTGCGCGTGCCGCTGACCACCGATAACGCCGGCAAGTCGCAGACCGGCAAGGCCTACATCCAGTCGCTGACCTATCAACTCAAATAAATAAACCGAAAGTCCGGGAGCACAAGAATGAGCTGGAAATCCATCCATCGCTGGCTGGGCCTGGTGCTGGGCACGCTGGCCCTGGTGCTGGGCCTGACCGGCACACTGCTGGCCGTGAACCCGCTGCAACAGGCCTGGCAGGCGCCAACCGGCTCGAACGGCTTGTCGGTGGCTGGCCTGGTGCAGCGGGTCGAACGCACCATCCCCGGCATCGAGGAAATGCGGCACCTGCCCTCGGGCGTGGTGGTGGTCTATTCCTTCGACAACGACCAGGCACGTGCCGTGCGCGTCAACCCGACGGACGGCACCGTTCTTGGTCCCTATCAGCCCTCGGCCCTGCCGCGTTGGGTCAAGAACCTGCACCGCACGCTGCTGCTGGGCGATGCCGGGCGCTGGGGCGCCGCTGCCACGGCGCTGGCCATGTTGCTGCTGAGCGCCTCCGGCCTGGTGCTGCTGCTGCGGCGCATGGGCGGCTGGCGCCACGTGACCGGCCGCGTGCGCGGCTCGCTGGCGCAGCGCGTGCACGTGGTCGCGGGCCGCATCGTGCTCGCGATCCTGCTGCTCAGCTCGGTCACCGCGCTCTACATGAGCTCGACCACCCTCGGGATGATCGCTCTGGATGCCGAACCCGAACCGGAAGTGGCTTCCATTGTCAGCGGCCAGCCTGACATCCCGGGCGCGCAGATCGCGCTGTTGCAACAGGTCACGCTGGGCGAATTGCGCGCCCTGAACTTCCCGGATGCGTCCGACCCCGAAGACGCCTGGAAGCTCGCCATGCACCAGGGCGAAATCTGGCTCGACCGCTACACCGGCCAGGCCCTGGCCACGCAGCCTGCCAGCGTGGCGCAGCGCCTGTATGACTGGGCACTGCTGCTGCACGCCGGCGAAGGCGCGTGGTGGAGCTGGACCGTGCTGCTGGCTCTGACGGGTGCCAGCATCCCACTGTTCTGGATCTCCGGCCTGCTCATCTGGTGGCGCGCGCGCCTGGATCGGCCGCGCATCACGCACAACAGCCCGCTGACGCAAGCCGACATGCTGATCTTCGTCGCCAGCGAAAGCGGCAGCACCTGGGGCTTCGCCCAAGCCTTGCACGACGCGCTGGTGCGTGCGGGCCACCGCGTGCACAGCGCGCCGCTGGAGCAGTTCGCCACCGGCCCACTGGCGCGCCAGATCTTCGTGCTGGCCGCCACCTACGGCGAAGGCCAGGCCCCGGCCCATGCTGGCGGCGCGCTGGAGCGCATCGCCGCACTGAAGGCGGGCGCTGTTCCAGTCACCGTGCTCGGCTTTGGGGACCGGCAATTCCCAGCCTACTGTGCCTACGCCGAGGAAATCGACGCCCTGCTGCGCAAGCAGGGCTGGCCCGAGTTGCTGTCACTGGAGCGCGTCCATCAGCAGTCGGCGCAGCAGTTCGCGCGCTGGGGCGAGGCGCTGGCCGCCGTGCTGGGCGAACCCCTGGCGCTGGACTACCGCCCGCGCCTGCCGGCCACCACCGCGCTGCAGCTGGTGTCGCGCCAGGACTACGCCGGGCGCGAGGACCAGCCCGCCGTCATCCTGCGCTTCATCTGGCCGCGGCAAAGCGCCTGGGACCGCTTGCGCGGGCGCGGCCTGGCCCGCTTCGCCGCCGGCGACCTGATCGCCATCGTACCGCCGGGCTCGCCCGTGCCGCGCTACTATTCGCTCGCCTCGGGCAGCGCGGACGGCTTCGTCGAGATCTGCGTGCGACACCTGGCGGGCGGCGTGTGTTCGACCTTCCTGCTGGGCCTGCAACCGGGCGAGCAGGTGCAGGCCTTCATCCGCGAAAACCCCGGTTTTGCCCTGCCGGCCAGCCGGCGCCCGGTGTTGCTGATCGGCGCTGGCACCGGGGTGGCACCACTGGCCGGCTTCATCCGCCGCAACGAACGGCGCGTGCCGATGCATCTGTGGTTTGGCGCGCGCGACCCGGCCCGCGACTATTACTTCCGGCCTGAAATCGAGCGCTGGCAGGGCGAGGGCCGCGTGGCCAGCGTGCGCACTGCGTTCTCGCGGGTGCCGGATGGTGGCGGCTACGTGCAGGACGCGCTGCGGCGCGACGCCGATCGTGTGCGCGAGCTGGTGTCCAGGGGCGCCCTGGTCCGTGTCTGTGGCAGCCGCCCGATGGCGCGCGATGTGGCCGAAACCTTGAACCAAATCCTGTCGGCGCTGCGCTTGAGCGTGGCGCAACTCAAGGCCAGGGGCCGCTATGCCGAAGATGTCTTCTGAAGCCACGCAGGCGACGCGACGGACTCTGCATGGCCCCACCATGGGCACGCGCTGGTCGGTCACTCTGGACGAGTTGTCGGCCACCAATTGTGATGCGCTGCGCCACGAACTTGCCGCCGCCGTCCAGCGGGTGGATCAGCAAATGTCACCCTGGAAGGCCGACAGCGATTTGGTGCGCCTGAACCAGGCGCCGGTGGAAAGTTGGGTTCCCCTGCCGTCCGAGATGCTCGCGGTGCTGGAGTGCGCCCTGGGCGTTGCACGCCTGAGTGCGGGCGCCTTCGACCCCACGGTGGGCGCGCTGGTCGATGCCTGGGGCTTCGGCGCGGCAAGTCAACAGCCGGATCCGGCGGCCATCCAGGCGGCGCGCAGTGACGGCCAGGTGGCCGGTTACACCCAGCTGGAGCTCGATCTCACGACCGGCCGCGTGCGCAAGCACGCCGCGCTGCAGGTCGACCTATGCGGCATCGCCAAGGGTTACGCCGTCGATTGTATGGCTGCCGTGCTGCGGCAGCGCGGCGTGCATCATGCCCTGGTTGCCCTGGACGGCGAGTTGCGCGCGATCGGCCCCCAGGCTGATGGCCAGCCCTGGCCGGTCGCTGTGGAAAGCCCCGAACAAGGTCGCCGTGCCGTGCACGGCGTGATTGAACTGCAGGACCTGGCTATCGCTACTTCAGGAGATTACCGCCACTTCTGGGACGTGGGCGGAACGCGCCTGGCCCACACCATGGATCCGGGCCGCTGTGCCCCGGCCAAAAACGACATCGCCTCGGTCACCGTGCTGGCGCGCGAGGCCATGGACGCCGACGCCTGGGCCACCGCCCTGCTGGTTGCTGGTCCTGGAGCAGGCTTTGCACTCGCCCAGCGTCTGGGACTGGAAGCTTTGTGGCTACTGCGCCGCGAAGGACGCATCGTGGAATTGGGCCTGGGCCGCTTCGCATCCGAGGCGGGCGCTGCCGCGGGTGCCTGATGGGCGGGGCGCGACCGACTTTTATCAGACTGCGCCGCAGCGGCTACCGTTAACTGCGCCAGATCATTCACATCGTGACCCCCACTTCGTAAAGTTGAAGCACATCAACCAACCCAAGGAGTTCCGCCATGAAAACCATTCTGCGCAGCGACGAACTGAGCTGCCCCTCCTGCATTTCCAAGATCGAGAAAGCCCTGAAGGCCCTGCCGGGCGTGCGCGAAGCCACAGTGCACTTTAACTCCGGGCGCATCGACATCGAGCACGAGCCCGCGCAGGCCAGCGCCGAGCTGTTGCAGGAGACCGTGCGCAAGGTCGGCTACGGCTCGCGCATCAGCGCCTTCTGAGCGGCCGCCCGGCCGTCGCCGGGCGCGCTCGCGCCCGGCCCATTCCAGTCTGCATTCCAGAGGTCCATCATGTCCATCTCCCATCCTCCTGTTTCCCGGCTGCAAGCGCTGCGCGCATCGCCCGCGCAGCGGCGCGGCCTGTTGACGCTGGCGAGCGGCGCACTGGGCCTGGGCGGCGTCCTGGCCGCCTTGCTGAACGGGCCCGCGACGCTGATCGCCACGCTGTGGATCCTGGCCGCCGTCATCGCCGGCTCCGATATCGCGGTGCGCGCCTGGCACAGCCTGCGCGCGCGCAGCGCCAGCATCGAGCTGCTGGTGACGATCGCCGCCGTCGGCGCCATCGCCATCGGCGAATACTGGGAAGCGGCCGCCGTCACCTTCCTGTTCCTGCTGGGCGGCTACCTGGAGGCGCGCACCATCGCCAAGACGCGCGGCGCGCTCAAGGATCTGATCGACCTGGCGCCCACCGAGGTCACGGTGCGCCGGGACGGTGCCGAGCTGACCCTGGCGCCGCATGAGGTGGTTGCCGGCGACACCGTGATCGTGCGCCCCGGTGGCCGCATCGGCGTCGACGGCACGGTGCTGAGCGGCCGCGCCGCCGTCAACCAGGCCGCCATCACCGGCGAATCCATGCCCGAGGACAAGTCCGAGGGCAGTCCGGTGTTTGCCGGCACCGTCAGCCACGACGGCTATCTGGAAATCCGCGCCGAGGGCGTGGGCGCCGACACCACGCTGGCGCACATCATCCAGCGCGTCGAGCAGGCGCAGGAGGCGAAGGCGCCGATCCAGCGCTTCATCGAGCGCTTCGCCCAGTGGTACACGCCGGCCATCATCGTGCTGACCCTCCTGACCTACGCGCTGACGCGCAACATCGAGCTGGCGCTGACGCTGCTGGTCGTCGCCTGCCCGGGTGCGCTGGTGATCTCCACGCCCATTTCGGTGATTGCCGGCATCGGCCAGGCGGCGCGCCAGGGCATCCTGATCAAGGGCGGCGAGTACCTGGAGACCGCCGCGCGCATCCGCGCCGTGGCCTTTGACAAGACCGGCACGCTCACCGTGGGCCGGCCGGCGGTGACCTCGGTCGTGCCGCTGGCGGCCCTGCAGCCGGTGCCCGGCGTCCAGCAGGACGACCGCGCGCAGCAACTGCTGCACTGGGCGGCGGTGGCCGAGGGCGGCTCCGAGCACCCGCTGGCGCGCGCCGTCCTGCGCGAGGTCAGGAGCGAGCAGCCCATTGCGGCCGCCGAGGAGTTCGAAACCTTTGCCGGCGGCGGCATCGGCGCCGACTGGCAGGGCCGCCGCATCGAAATCGGCAGCCCGGACTGGCTGCGCCAGCGCGTGGCCGACTGGTCGGCCGAGGCGCAGGCGGCGGCCGAGGCCATCCGCCAGCGCGGCGAGACGCTGGCCGCGGTCAGCGTCGACGGCGCGGTCTTTGGCCTGCTCGGCTTTGCCGACCAGACCCGGCCCGAGGCCGCAGCGGCGCTGCAGCAGCTGCGCGAGGGCGGCGTGCGCCGCATCGTCATGCTGACCGGCGACCACCAGGCCAGCGCCGAGCGCGTGGCCCGCGGCCTGGGCATCACCGAGGTGCAGGCCGGCCTGCTGCCCGAGCACAAGCTGGAGGCCATCGAGCGCCTGCGCGCCGAAGCCGGCGTCACCGCCATGGTCGGCGACGGCATCAACGACGCGCCGGCGCTGGCCACCGCCGACGTGGGCGTGGCCATGGGCGCGGCCGGCACCGATGTCGCCATCGACACCGCCGACATCGCGCTCATGACCGACGACCTGGAGCGCGTCGCGCGCGCCATCACCCTGGCGCGTGCCACGGTGCGCAACATCCGCCAGAATACCGCCATTGCGCTGGTCACGGTGGCCGCGCTGCTGACCGGGGTCTTTGCCGGCGAAGTGCACATGGCGGGCGGCATGTTCATCCACCAGATCTCGGTGCTGCTGGTCATCGTCAACGGCATGCGCCTGATGCGCCCGCGCCGGGCAAGCGCCCCGCGCCCCGCGGCGAGCGCCGAGGTGGCCGCATCGAGCGCCTGATGCACCGCCGCCGCCGTGGCCGTCTGCGGCCACGGCGGCGCAATGGCCCACTCAACGCAGGAGCGAGAAGCATGAACGCGACACCCCGCCCCCCGCCGCTGACCGCAGACCCGGTCGCGCCGGAGCACTGCTCGGCGCAGTTGCGCCACCGCATCCTGAGCCAGGCCCGCTACTTCAGCGGGCTTTCTGCCGAGGTGCTGGAGCAGGTGAGCCGACGCTTTCGCGAGCTCCATTTCCCCGCCGACGCGGTCATCTGCCACGAAGGCGGCAACGCCGAGCGCCTGTTCTTCGTGGCGCACGGCAAGGTCAAGCTGCTGCGCCACAGCGCAGCCGGCGACGACGTGCTGCTGGACCTGCTGCCGCAGGGCGCCCTGTTCGGCGGGCTGGCGCCGCTGGGCACGCGGCACTACCCGGAAACCGCCATGGCGCAGACCGACTCCTGCGTGCTCGCCATCTCCGGCGCCGACTTCCAGCAACTGCTGGAGCAGCACCCGCAGGTGACGCTGGCCGTGCTCACCAGCGTCGCGCGCAGCCTGGACGACGCGCGCGAAGCCATCCGCCAGATCAGCACCTCGGACGTGCGCACGCGCGTCGCCACGGCCCTGCTCAAGCTGGCCGAGCGGCTGGGCGAAGACGGTGCCGATGGCGCCGAGGGCGTGCTGATCCGCTCACCGCTGTCGCGCCAGGATCTGGCCGCCATGGTCGGCGCCACGCCGGAGACCGTCAGCCGCGTCATGGCCGACCTGAAACGCGAGGGCCTGATCGACACCGGGCGGCAGTGGGTCCGCGTCCTGGACCCGCGGGGCCTGCAGGCGCTTGACACCTGAACTGCGATCCGGCGCCGCGATCCGCGCCGGGCCACCGCCAACGTGCGCCGGGCCCCGGCAGGGTCGATGAACGCCGGATAAACGCGTCGTTCAGCATGAATTCATGGCTCCCCGTGCAAACTGGCCTGACAGTCCGCATGGACTGGAACCCACGCCAAGGAGTGCACCATGAAATCCACCACCCTGATCGCCACGACCGCCGTGCTGGCCGCTGTCGCCAGTACCACGCTCCTGGCCGCCGACCGCGACACCGCGCGCAACGCGCGCGCCACCGGCTACGACCACGGCATGCAGGTCGTCGCCAACCACGCCGCCGAAGGCAGTCGCGCCTTTGGCTGGCGCTACTTCAGCGACCCGAAGACACGCCGCGCCGTGGTCATCAGCCCGCAGGGCGATTACTACCTGAGCCGTGGCAAGGGGCTGCGCTGGGTCGCAGGCATGCCGGCCGCGGCCTGACGCGCCGTGGGCCAGCCGCCCGGGCCGTACGGCCCGGGCGGCGCGGCAGGCTGGGGCGCCGCCATGCGCGTCGACCCGCCCGGCGCGCAACCCGTCATTTTCTTGACATTTCCCAAGACCGCCGGAAGTCGATCGAACCCGGCACCGGGCGCGGCCTCAGAAAGTCCAGACGGGTGATCGGCACCCGTCGTTTCACTGGAGCAAACCCATGAAGACTTCGATTCGCAACATCCTGATCCCCGCACTGGCGGCCGCCGCGCTGACCGCGGCGCTGGGCGGAACCGCGCTGGCGCAGACGGCGGGGCACGACCACGACGGCGCCATGCCCCACGCGCTCAGCCTCAACGACGGCCGCAAGTGGCCGACCGACGCACCGCTGCGCGCCGGCATGAAGAACATCCGCGACCTGGTGGCGCCCGAGCTCGACGCGGCCCACGCCGGCACGCTGGATGCGGCGCGCTACCAGCAGCTGGCAACCCGGATCGAGACCGAGGTGGGCGGCATCGTCGCCAACTGCAAGCTCGAACCCGAGGCCGACGCCATGCTGCACCTGGTGATCGCCGACATCGGCCAGGGCACCGACGCCATGGCCGGCAAGGATGACCAATTGCGCCCGGCACTCGGCCTGACCAAGGTGGCGCGCGCCGTCAACCAGTACGGCAGCCACTTCGACGACGCCGGCTTCAAGCCCCTGGCCGAGAACCATTGAAGCGCGTGAGCCCGGCGTGAGCCCCGCCCTGTCCCGGCACCGGGTCATGGTGACTCGATGAATCCGGCCGCGCCCCGGGCGATGCGCGCGCCCGGCTTCTACGACGCGGTGGCGCCGATCGTGGTGGCCGATCCCCTGGCCGCCCTGCTGGGCGCGACCGAGGACGGCTGGATCGAATACCGCTACCTGGATGCCGTCAAGCTGGCGGGGCACTCCTGTCCCACCGTGGCCGGTGCCTGGCTCATGACCGGCAGGGCACTGGCGCGCCTGTACCCGGACGCCCTGCCCGAACGCGGCCAGATGCGCGTCGAGCTGCGGCAGGCCGCCGACGCGGGTGTGGCGGGGGTCATCGCCAGCATCGCGGGCCTGGTCACGGGTGCTGCGGCCGAAAGCGGCTTCAAGGGCCTGGCGGGCCGCCATGGGCGCCGCGACCTGCTGCGCTTCGGGGTTCCCATGCAAGGCGAAATCCGCTACACGCGGCTGGACACCGGCCAGGCGGTCGAGCTTGCGCATCAACCCCAGGCCGTGCCCCGACCACCCGGGTTGACCGAGAAGATGCGCGCCGCGCTCACGCCGGGGGCCGACGCGGCGACGCGCGCAGCCTTCGCCGGGGCCTGGCAGCATTGGGTGCGCGCCATGCTGGTCGACCACGCCGACGACCCCGCGCTGATCGCCGTGATCCAGTCCGGGCCATGAATCGGCGCACCGTCCCGACCGCCGCGCTGCTGGCGCGGATGCCGTTGTTCAGCAGCCTGTCGCCCGCGGCGCTGGAACACCTGGCGGCCGCGACCCTCACGCTGCGACCCAGGTCCGGCGAGGTGTTGTTCGACCGGGGCGAGCCCGCGCGCGGCATCTATCTGGTGGTCTATGGCGACATCAAGTTGATTTCCACCACACCGGCGCGCGGCAGCCGCCTGACCGGGATGGCGCACGCCGGACACAGCTTCGGCGAGCCGGTGCTGTTTCTGGAGCGCCCGACGCTGGTGCGCGCGCAGGCGGCGTGCGACGCCCTGGTGCTGATGGTGCCGGCGGACGCCGTGGTCGCCGAACTGGACCGCAATCCGAAATTCGCGCGGCAGATGATCGCCGGTCTGAGCCGGCGCGTGCAGTCGCTGGTGAACGAACTCGACCAACAGGCCCTGGGCAGCGGCAGCGCGCGTTTCGTCGCCTACCTGGCGCGCCAGGCGCAGGGCGCGCCAAGCCTCTCCTGGACCCTGCCGGCCACGAAAAGCCAGATCGCCTCGCAACTCAACGTGACGCCCGAGCACTTCTCGCGCATCCTGCGCGAGCTGGTCGACGCCGGCCTGCTCCAAGTCCAGGGCCGGCGCATCGTGGTGCCCGACATGGAGCGGCTGCGGCAAGGCGCCCAGTGAGTCCGGGAGGGCCCGCGGCGCTGCGGATCGCGCGGCCGCCAGCCCTGGCCTGGCCGCAGCCCCTGGGTCGCGCTCCAAGCCGGTCAAGCCGGCATCCCGGGCCCCGGGTCGACATGATGAACGCGACCTAACGCGACCTAACTGCCATGAGCCGGGGGGCACCCTGGATAATGGAAGACACTGAGGTGTGCGGGCCAGCGTGGGTAGAGGTTGGTCAATTTTTTGATGGCATCGTGACCGCGGTACCTAACTTGACCCGCTGCCGGCCACTCGTACCCAGGATTGCCTGCGAGCGCTGCCCCGTCCCGTGAGGGATGAGGCGCGCCTGACAGCCCACATTAAACAGAGCCGCCGGGCGTGCCCGGCAGGCCGTTGGTCGGCGGCACCTTCGCCAAGCCCGCACGCTTGTGATTGTTGTTCAAGCTGCAGGAGCCTGTCATGGAGTTGACCCCGATGCACAAGCGCGTCATCGCGCTGGACGTTCACCAGGCCAAGATCACCGCGTGCGCCGTTGTCGAACATGACGACGGTCGCGTGGAGGTCACCAAGCGCGACTTTGGCGCCTTCAGGCGTGACCGCCGCGCGCTGGCCACCTGGGCACTGGAGGTGCGCCCCGAGGTGGTGGTGATGGAGAGCACGGGGGTGTACTGGAAGAGCCCGTTCGCGGCACTGGAGGCGGCGGGCATCGTGGCGTGGGTGGTCAACGCACGCCACGTCAAGGCCGTGCCCGGTCGCAAGACCGACATGGCCGACGCGCAGTGGCTGGCCACGCTGGCGCGGGCGGGCTTGCTGCGCGCCTCGTTCATCCCGCCCAGGGACTTGCGCGAGTTGCGGCTGGTGGCGCGCCAGCGCCAGAAGCTGGTGGGCATGTGCAGCGCCGAGAAGAACCGGCTGCACAAGGTGCTGGTGGATGCGGGTATCCGCATCAACGTGCTGGTGACCGATATCCACGGCGCCAGCGCGCGCGCCATGATCAAGGCGCTGCTGCAGGACAAGCCTTTGCACGAGGTGCTGGACCTCAAGGGACGGCTGCGCGCCAGTCGCGAGGATCTGTTCGAGGCGCTGAGCACCGAGCAGCTCAGTACCGTGCATCGCTTCGTCGCTGGCGAGATCCTGCAGCACATCGAGGACATCGAGCAGCGCATCGCGCGACTGGATCGATACTTGCTCGACGCGCTGGTGCCCTGGCAGCCGCAGTTGCAATTGCTGCAGACCCTGCCGGGCATCGACTTGCAGGGCGCGGCGATGCTGCTGGTAGAGATCGGTGCGGACATGAGCGTGTTTGGCAGCGCCGAGCGTCTGGCGTCGTGGGTGGGCATCTGCCCGGGCAACAACGAGAGTGCGGGCAAACGCAAGAGCGGGCGCATCCGCAAGGGCAATGCCTGGGTGCGCCGGCTGCTGTGCGAGTTCGCCCAGGCGGCGGCGCGAACGCGCTGCGCCTTCAAGGACAAGTTCCAGGCGCTGGCCATCCGCAAGGGGCACAAGAAGTCGGTGGTGGCGCTGGCACACAAGATGCTGCGCACGGTCTACGCCATGCTCAACAGCGGCACCTTCTACCAGGATCGGGTCGTCGACTACGAGGCCTTGAACGTGGCGCGCAATGCCCCGCGCTGGCTCAAGATGCTGCAAAAGCACGGCTTCATCGCCGCGCCCACCACCGCCTGAGTCATCCCTGCCGCTGTGTCTGCACGCCCGGGCCAGCGTCAGGTCAGGCTTTGCTGCGTCTGGCGACAGGTGTCTTCCACATTAAACGCACCGTTCAGCATCGATTCACGGCCTCTCGCCCACACTGGCTCCACGGTCCGCATCGACTGGAATCCACGCCAAGGAGAGCACCATGAAATCCACCGCCCTGATCGCCACGATCGCCGTCCTGGCCGCTGCCGGCAGCTCCGCGCTCCTGGCCGCCGATCGCGCCACCGCGCGCAACGCGCGCGCCACCGGCTACGACCACGACATGCAGGTCGTCACCAACCACGCCGCCGAAGGCACGCGCGCCCATGGCTGGCGTTACTTCACCGACCCGCAGGCGCACCGCGCCGTGGTCATCAGCCCCGAAGGCGACTACTACCTGAGCCGCGGCAAGGGCCTGCACTGGGTGGCGGGCACGCCGGCTGCCACCTGAGAAATCGGGGCCAGCCCGCGCAGCAGGGCTGGTGCCCTCGGCGGGCACCAGTCAGCCTCATTTTCCTGAACGCGAACCGGGGGGCAGACCAGACCAAACCCCGAGGCCTAAAGCCCGAAGCCCGAAGCCCGCAGACCAATGGGATGGTCGAGCGCTTCAATGGGCGAATTGAAGATGTCTTGCGAACACACCGCTTCATCGATGGCCAAGACATGAAGCAAACCATCGAGCGCTACGTGCATGTGTACAACCACCAGTTGCCCAGTCTGCGCTTCAATCCAGAAATCCGGTGCAGCCATGAAAGAATGCCACAGAAACAAGCCTGAATTGTTCAGAAAGAGAGGCCGTACGATCATCTGGGATGCGACAGTTGCCCTGGTACCGGGTGATTCAAGACGACGGATCAGACCTCTTCAATCTCGAGCAAGTGACAGGTATGGGTTGTTTGGCGGCGTTTCTGCGAACAGTAGGCGCGCATCGTCCAAGAGATAGCCGTGGATGTGGCGAGACCTCCTGGGGCCAGTAACCTCGCAAGCCCAAATATTTCGGCCGTTGGGATGCTTACGATGCTGCTGCAGTCGCTCAAAGCGTTTTTGTACCCACTGCCAACCCTGCTGGCTATCCTGCTGAGCCAGCATACCTACCTGAGGGTGCTCCTGTGCATACCGCTGGAATACACCGGGACTGACCAAATATGCAGCATCGCTGACGGTATGCACCAGCGCCTTCGCGTCATTGATGATGAGCCGCCGCGATGCGATGCCCTGTTGCAGCCACGCCATGAAGTGCTCGCCAGATGGCTGCGTCGCCGAGGATGAGAGCACAGGTATAGGTGACGAGGGCGGAGCCGCAGCCGAGGTTGGCGCGGACGCCTGGGCGCGCGCGGCAAGCACCTCGCCTGAGATGGCTTGCGCAGCCTGGTGGGTGGCAGGCAGGTCATCCGCTCCCACCATTGCCAGCATGTCCGCCATGACGTCGGGCACGGCCTGGACCTTGGATGAAGGAATCGGCGCAGTGCTACCGCTTTCCCATTGCGGAGCCTCTTGCTTTTTCGAGGGGGGTGTAGTGTTTTCCGTAGGACGACCGTCCGACGCATTGGCCTCTTTATCCTCGGAGGTCGCCGCGTCGATCACCACCGTTCCAGCAAATGACGCAGGCCGCTCGTCAGCCTCCCAAATGAGCGCAGGCGCGAGCCGCAACAGGGTGAACGAGTGGGACCAGCCGGTGGAACTGGTTATGGTAGCGCGCCAGATTGCCTTGCCATCGGGCGTCGGCTGCAACATGCCGTGATCCTGGAGGACGTTGAACACCGCGGTGTTGTTCGCCGGGATGCCATCGACGCCCTGGGACAGCAGGTGCGCGCGGAGCTTGTCGGAAACGGTTTTGCTCACCAGCCATAGCGCATCGTCCGTGAGCCAGCCATCGGAGGCTTCGGGCTGGTTCAGTTTCAGCTCTTCCTTGAGCAGGTAGCGCAGCCCGTTGACCAGCTTGCGTTGCAGCGAGTGCTTGGGCGCGGCCATGGCGCGGGCTGGGTCGCCGCCCAGCTCCTGGGCGACGGAGGCGCGGTCGGCCTGCACGACCAGCTCGCCGAGCACCCCGGCGTGCTCGTACTGCCCGGCCAGCACGTAGAGCAGCGGCGCCCACAGGGACGGATAGCCGCTGAGCCAGTCCAGGAGGTCGCAGTCGAGAAGTTGCCGGTACAGCAAGCCTGTGGCGGCGCTGTGGAGCCGGTACTCGCGATCATCGCGGTAGCGGAAGCGGTAAGGCTGGCGTATGGGGCCGTGCCACGGATGCCAGGTGCTGCCGTCGGCCAGCTCGATGTGCAGATCGACAGCGATCTTGCCGATGTCGTGCAACAGGGCCGCGTAGGCGACGGCGGCGGTCCAGGCTTCGGACTGCGCGGCCTGGTCTTCGGGGTTGGCGCCGATGGGCAGCAGATGGGACTGCCGCAGCTTCAGGCTGTAGGCGACGATTTCGAGGCCATGGTCGAGCATGCCGCCCGGGTAGGCATGGTGGTGCGCCTCGGAGGCCGGAAACGCCTGGACCAGCTCGGCGTAGCGCTCCAGTGGCGTGCGGTACAGGGTGGTGAACTGCCTGCGTGAGAGCGAGGTGCGCTGCCATATGTGTTCCAGCAGCTTCTGTCGGCGCGGCGTGGCCAGCAGCGATGCGGCCGACTCCGGCCGCATCAACCCTTTCGGGAGGTCGGTGGCGGGTGCTGGCGACGGCGCGGCAGCGACCGGGGGCCGTTTTCGCTGGAACAGGGAGAGCATGTGGGTGTCCTGGTGGCGGGCCGACCGGGAGGCCTTTTGGCCTTTTCGAGGTAGGGCCTTTCCCCTTGCACCCCATTCCCTTGCCGTTTCGACCCTTTGGCCTTTAACCGTTTCGGTATAGCGGGGCCTGGCTTGCGGCTCCAGCGTCAATGCGGAATCCACTCCAATGGATTGAGCGGTGACCCGTCGCTGGCCTCGGCCTATGCTCCGGGAACGCTGCCACCGCCAGGTAGGTTTCCACTCGGGCGACTAAATTGACAAAAGCGACAAAGGCGACTAGAGTGAATCCTGTCTCAAACCTACCTGGGAGATAACCATGCCCACTGCCATCGAATTCATTGCCGATCGTCTGCCGCGCGTCACGGTGGAGGATGTGCGCCGTTTCGCGGATACCGTCGAAATCCGGGACGCCAGAGCGTTCGCAGCCGAGTTGCAGGCGTTCGTCCACGAGCGCGTGGAGGCGGTGAAGCTGCCCGCCAACCTGGAAGGCGAAACGGTGGCGCAGGCCTTGGAGCGCAAGGCGGCCGTGCTGCGCGCCGACACGCGCTGGGCACCGACTGAAACCGACGTCCAGCGAGGTCGCGCCGTGCTGCTGGAAGCCTTCAACCAGCCGCACAACCTGCCGATCCCCGAGTACGCCAAGCTGGCGGACAAGTCGCGCCAGCAAATCTACAAGGACATCCTCGCCCGTCGGCTGCTGGCGCTGAACGTGGGGCCGCGTGGCCAGAAGCTGCCCGACTGGCAGCTCGACCCGGTGAAGCAGCAGTTGACCCAAACCGTGCTCCAGGAGGTCGAGGGCATCGACCACTGGACGATCTACCGCGCGCTGTCCGAACCGCTCGAAGGCCTGGGCGGTCGCTCGCCGGTGGATGCAGTAACGCATGGCACGATCGATGACGTGGCCGAGGCCGTGTTCAACGTGCTGGGCGTCCAGGTGCATTGAAGCGAGATCGCCATGGGCCACGAGCTGCCTTCGTTCCTGATCGATGCCGGTGAACTGCTCCAGCATGTGAGCCGCGTCGTCTATCGGGGCAGCCCGCTGTACTTTGGCCGCAGCGGCACCAATCGCTACGATGACCCGGCGCGGGACTACGGCGCGCTCTACCTGGGGCGCGACCTGCCCACGGCGCTGATGGAGTCGGTGTTTCACAAGCACCAGTGGCTTGAAGACACGAAGCGCTCCATCGCCCTGAAGGAAGTTCAGGCCCGGATGGTGCGCGCAGTAGGCGTGCTGGACGACGTGCTCCTGGCCGACCTCACGGCGCCGGGCGTCATGGCAGGCTACTTCGGCCTGAATCTGGAGCAGTTGGCCAGCCGCGACTACACGCACACGCAGCAGGTGTCCGCCCAGGTGAATGCGATGCGCGGAAACGACGGCCAGCCGTTGTTCGACGGGGTACTCTACCCCTCGCGCAACAACTATCCCGCCGCGAGCATCGCTCTGTTCGATCGGGCAGGAACGAAGATCAGCGTCATCGCGGACATCGACCTGATGGACCATGTGGACTGGCCGCATTTCGTTGCCACCTACCGCATCGGCATCGAACCCGATCCCGGCCCGGTCGAGCCGGATGACGGAGTGTCCTGAAGCAGCAGGCAAACACATTGAAGCCTCAAACCGAATGAATTGGAGCAAACCGGAGTAAGCATTCCTCAGCAACAGGAGACGACCATGAACACCACGACCCGCACCAGCACTGCAGAACGCCTCGGCCGCGCCTTTGGCCGAGGATGGCGCGCCTATGCGCGCGGCAAACGCCGGGCGTCGAATTGGTTGGTATCCAAGGGCGTACCGCGAGCTGGTGCTACCGCGCTCGTGTGGGTAGTCAAATTGGCTGTACTGGGTGTGCTGCTCTACGTTGCGTTTTGGTTCGCGCTCGTGCTGCTGGGCGTTGCGGCGGCGGGATGGGCTGCTGCTGCGAATACTTCGGATGAAGACGAGTGGCCTTTCACCGACCTTACCGAGCTGAGAAAGACGCCGGGCTACGACCCCAACCTGTACAACGACACGTCGCACGAGTTGTACACCGACGACTGACTGGCTTCGCGCTATTTCAGCTTTCCTCCGGTGAGCGCCCCGGCGCCCTTGCCCCCAGCTTGGCCGGCGCTCTTGCTGCCATCGGAAAGGCCTTGGATGACGTGCCCGGCCCGAATCCCAACCCAAGTAAGGCTCGCCAGCCAGAATCCCGGAAGGACCAGGAACATCGTGCCCGTGACAAACATCAAGAGCATGTCGCCGAAGGCGTTGTTCAGCCCCACCAGCGGGTCGAAGTTGGTGTGCGGTCGGTTCCACCCGAAGCCCCAGCCATAGAGTGCGTCCAAGATCGTCGAATCGATCCAGCGCGCGAGCTGGAACCAAAAGTCCGTGAAGAACAGCGCGAACTGCACGACGCTGACGGTGACGACCGTCTTCAGGTCATAGGTGCCCACGACCAGCACGAGCGGGATGCAGATGACCAGCGCCATCTTGAGCAAGGCGAGCACCATGGGCAGGGCCTGCCGCACAACGTCCATGGCTGGAAACGCGGCAATCGCCCCGACCGCCATCCCGACGTCGCCCGTGGCCCGCGTCACGATGTTCGGCAAGGTCTTGTCGATCTGGCCGCCATAGTCCGTATAGACGCTGCCCTGGTTCAATTTCTGCTGTCGAGGTGAGGCAATGGCGCGGATGACCGAATCATCCACCTCGGCCCGGCTCAGGAAGCCAGCCCAGCCCGCCAGGCGGTTCAACAGGCTCGGGTCCACCTGTCCCAGCAGGCGTGCCCGCAGGCCGTTGCTGCCATCGGCCCACCACTGCCTGCAGGTCGGGTAGCCGCCACCGCTGGCCACCTGCGCAAGCCCGGCATCGCGGTTGCTGTCGTAGGGCCAGTCGTCGCGCGGCGTGCTGGAACGGTACGTGTCGTAGTAGCCGCCCGTTTCCGTGAAAAACCTCGACCCGATCCAGGTCACGTCGTGCATCTGCTGCTCATCGAGCTGAGGGCGTTGCATGAACAACTTGGCACGCGCCGGTCCGTAACAGTCTCGCGAGAAATCCGCCACCTCCTGGGCCAGCACCGGATCGTCGATGCGCGTGGCGTCGATCTCCATTCGCATCTGCCGAAGGTCCGTACCGCACGGAATCGCCGCCACCGAAGCGCCCGTGACGGCGCGGGAGAGCGCGTGCATGAAGGCCCACCAGACCGGCACCTTCGCCGACTGGTTGTTGATGGTGCTGAAGGACTGCGACCAGCCGGTATCCGTGGGCTGTGGCACGCTGACCTGGCATTGCGCCGAGCGCGAGTTGTCGTACTGGATGGTGCCCAGGTCCACGTCGATGAACGGGATGCCCGCGAACATCACCACCACGATGGCGACGAAGACCCGGTTCTCGATACGGGCAGCACTCAGCACGCCTTTGTTGCCCTCGTCGGCGCCTTCTGCACGGGCCTTCAGCCACTCCTGCACGATGATGGCGACGAAAGGCAGCGCGAACACTCCGCTGGACACCAGCACCGCCCAGATGCCGTTGTGGACGATCCAGGACACCAGCGTCAGGTAGTACTCCAGGTAGTCGGTCGTAAAGAGCGTCATCGCACCCATCTCCCCTCAGCCCTGCATCAGCAGGCTGGCCTCCAGCGCCACGATGGCGACGACGCCGGCGACCTCACTGCGCACCAGCCGCCGCCGTGCCTGCGTGTCGTCGCCCTCGCGCGCCAGCAGCCGACGGCGCATCCACACCCAGCCGTAAGTCGTCGCGCCGTACAGGCACAGCCGCCACACCAGGAAGTAGCCCGAAGCGGCTGCCAGCCACCGCTCCCAGCCGGCCACGCTGCCGACGAGGTAGATGCCGAGGAGGTTGGCGCCCACGGCGGCGGCGACGAGCACCACCGTCCACAGCAGTGCCTTCGCCGCGCGCCGGCTGAACAGCCAGCGCAGGCGCGGCCAACTGGCGCGCGTCGTGCTCATGGGTTGCCTCCCGGATTACCCTTCTGGAGCCGGTCTAGGCGGTCGGGAATGGGGTCGCCTTCGTAGATGCCACGCGAGCCCGCCGCGCGCGTGCCGTGGCGCTGGATGATGGCCATCGGCGAGTTGTTCGCCAGCTCGCGCCGCAGCTCCAGTTCGGTCTTGAGGTTGCGGATCTCCTGGTCGAGCGTGTCGCTTTCCTTGCTCACTGCCTCCACCGCAAGCTCGTTGGCTGCCACGTTGGGTTCCTTCTTGCCGGTCAGCAGGGTCCGCTGGAGCAGCAAGGCCTTCTCCAGCACCGACGACAGCGCGACCTCCGATGCCAGGCGGCGCGCCAGCAGATCCTGGTCCGGCTCGTCGCGCAGCGCCTCGATGACGCCGCGCGTGATGGGCAGCGACGTGCTGCCGGCCGTGCGCAGGTTCTCGAACGTCGTGGTGCGCGTGCCCGAAATCAGTTCCTGCAGGGCTTCCAGCTTCGTTTCGTATTCCTCCTGGATCAGCGGCGTCAGCCCGACGCCGGGCACCGTCTCGGTCTTGGTGCAGGCATCGCAGGTACGCTGTTGCTGCTCCCCGAGTACCCGCGTGGCCCATTCCACCGCTTGCTGCGGTGAGGGCCAGGTCTGGCAGGACAGGCTCGCGCAACTGGCGGAGGCGATGGAAGACGTGTCCGTCACGCCGCGACCGTTGACCAGGTTGTAGCCCGCGCGGGTCACATCACCGACCACCCGGATAGCGGGCTGGCCCGTGCCGCCGGCATTGCTGCCGCCCACCCAGGGCACACCATCGTTACCGCGCCGCGTCTCGGCCTGCTCGATCGCCGACACGGCGTCCGTGCTCGACACCGCATCGCGCAACGCCATGCCTTCGGCGACCTGGCTCCAGCCAAGCTGCCCCCCCGCCGCATCTGCCATCCGTTCGGCCATGGCGCGGCAGGTCAGCTTGGAGCGGTCGAAATCCATCCGCGCTTGCAGCACCCCATTGGTGAGCAGGTTGTAGAGGCCGGGATCGGCCCGCTGGATGATCAACGCAGGCAGCGACGCCACGGCGCTCGTGGCACTCTGGATCACGTTGCTCATGATCTGCTGAAAGCCGTTGGTGATGCCGTTGAGCTGGTTGCGCAACGTGGTCTGGATGCTCATGTCGCCGCAGATGAGGTTGCTGTTCCAGCCCACGCCCACGCCGATGGAACGCATGCCAGCCGCACGCCCCATCGAGACGGCACTGCCGCCGCCGATCGAATACATCACCTCGTCGCCGAGGATGGGGCCGCTGGTCTGGAAGCCGGTCTGTGACCACGCGAGGCCGCAGCCCAGAGCGAGCGCCCCGGCCAGCGCCGCCGGGCGCAGCAGGCGACGTGCCTTGGCGGAGAGGTTCATCAGTTCAGGACGCTTCATCGCCGTACCCTCAATTGAAATCGACGCTGCCGAGGAACACCTGGCCCCGGCGTTCGCAGCACGCATACGGCCGCCACAGCGCCCAGGCGTAATCGCCTTGCTGGGCCTGGGTCAGGAAGCCGCTGCGCGGGAAGACCGTGCAGGACGAGGACAGGACGGGGGTGAGTTCCTGCCACTTGCCGGTGGAGGCATCGCCCTCCATCAGCGCGCCGGCCGGCCAGTAGCCGTCGCGGGAGTTCGCCAGCAGCGGCTGATAGACGTGAATCTGTCCGCGACGCGTGACGACATCGCCAGCGCGCTGGGCCACCACGGCACCGGCCTTGTGGTCGTCGGTCTGGTGCAGAAAGCCACCGCGCGGATACACGTTGCCCCAGAGGTTCAGGGTGGTGCGCGCACCGACTTCGCGCAGGCCCGGAATCAGCGCTTCGGGGTACACCATCTCGGGCACGTTGTAGCGCCAGGCCAGCGTGTCCAAGGTGCTGAGCAGATACGGCATGAACGCCGTGCCCGCACCCTCGCAGAAGTAGCCCGAGGACGAGACGAACTGGTTGAACACCTCGGCGCCAGGGTGGCCGATCACGTCGGCGTTCTTGAATTTGGCGAGGTTGTTTTCGTGGTCCTCGTTCGTTGTCCCGTCGCCGCCCGCCTGGGCAGACGGGTTGGGCGTGCTCATTGCCCGGACTTCGACCCAGGGGTTCTCGCCGGTGTTGCTGTAGCTGGAAACCACTGCGTCGGGAACGTAGTGACGCACCTTGATGGACGTGCGCACCGTGCAGCCCGTCCAGGTGCAGTAGAGCCAGTAGCAGATGCCGACGACCCGGTATTCGAGGCAGTCAGGTGATGCCACCGAGCCGACGATGGTGGCGGTGTTGAGGGCGTAGCTGCCCGTGGCGCTGAGCAGCAGCACGGACGCCACGCCAGCGCGCAGGCGGCGCATCAGGTCGAATGCTCGGGTCACGGCTGGCTCCTCCGGTGCTGCTCGATGCGCGCGACGGCGCGCGCCACGTCCGGCTCGCCATAGACCACGTAGCGTTGGTCCACCACGACGGCCGGAAGGCTGGTGATGCCCAAGCTCCATGCGTCGGTGACGCCTTGGTAGGCTGAAGCGAGGCGACGCTGGAGGTTGGCGCCGCCACTGGAGAGCCGGCGTTTGACGATGGCCGTTGCCTGTTCGGGATCGGCAGGCAGTTGCGCAGAAAGCTCCGCTTCAATCCGGTGGGCCTCGTCCAGCTCGATCAGCCGCTCGCCACCCATGGCCTTGACCGGGTGGCGGCTGTCGGTGACGACCACCACGTCGGCGGCGAAGGTGGACGGGCTGAAAACGGCCAGGGCGGCCGGCAGCGCCACGGCCAGGCCGAGGGTTCGCCAGCCCGGCGCGAACCTGGAAAGAGATGCCGGCATGTCGCGTGCCCTTGAAGTTGATCAGAGCCGTAGTCAAACGCGAAGCCGATGCGGCTCCAACAAACAATGCGCATCGCGCACTGTCCACATACCTGCTTGTCTTGTGCCCATGAAAAAGCGGAGGCCGAAGCCTCCGCATGGATCAAGGAGCCGATGCCGTCGTTACAGCAGGTCGGATTCCGCGAACGAGTACGGCGTACCCTGGCCGACGATGATGTGGTCCAGCACTCGCACGTCGATAAGCGCCAACGCAGCCTTCAGTCGGTCGGTCAAAACGCGATCCGCGCTCGACGGCTCAGTGCATCCCGAGGGATGTTGGTGCGAAAAAATCACCGCGCCGGCATTCAGCTCCAATGCCCGCTGCACGACAACACGCGGATAAACCGCGGTCGAATCGAGCGTGCCCTTGAACATCGGCTCATAGGCCAACACCCGGTGCTGACTGTTCATGAACACGATGGCGAACACTTCGTTCGGTTCTGCAACGAGTTTCAGGCGCAGGTAGTCCTTCACGGCCTGTGGCTGGTCAAGAAGAGGCCCGGCCTTGAAAACACGTTGCTCCAGCAGCGCGATGGCCTGCCGGATGATCCAGTCATCCGATTGGGAGGCTGGGGCAAAACGTGGCTCCACGCAGGAGTCATTGAAGACGAGAGACATGGCGAACCTCCAGAATGTGAATGGAGAGCGCCACCCTGGGAGGGCAAGCCCTCCTGGGGATGAAAACAGCGGAACAAGGTGCATCCACCACCGCGCGGCGGTGATTGTTCGCAGCCAGGATGCGAAGCGAACGGGTAGCGGTCAGCGTGGCAAGCCGCGCCGTAGCCTTCAAGACCGAGAGCTACCTGGGCATGTCGCCGACAACGTCGGCAGGCATTTCGGATGTGGGGGTGGCGGGCGAAGCCGCCGCGTCGCTGGCCGTATCTTCGGCCGCCAGCATGTCCATGGCCGAGAGCAAGGCGTCACCGTCGATCGGCCCCTGCAGCAGGATGGCCTGGCCCGTCAGGCGGTCGAGCAAGCGCAGCGACGGCGTGGCAGTCACACCGCTGTTAGTGGCTTCTGTGGCCTGGGCGCGGATGAGTACGTCAGCACGCTCGCTCGCCATGCACTGCTCAATGGCCGGCGTCGATTCGGGGTAGCGCAAGCCATCGGGCAGGCCTTGGCCGTCGCTGCGTGTGTGGACATAAATCCACTCGACCGCTTGCCAGAACGCTGCATGCCCACCAGCTTCGGCGGCGCACTCTGCCAGACGCGCCTCGGCCGATGCTGCGGGCTCGTGCGCGGCCAGAGGCTGGTGGTGCCATTGCAGGGCCACGTCGGTGTTGTTGCCGACCCAGCGCTTGAGCTGCGGGAAGTACTCCCGGCAGAACGGGCATTCCAGATCGGCATAGAACGTCAGCGTGAAACGGCCCTCGGGGTTGCCCATCTGCCAGGGCGGCCCCGAAGGCTGCGTCATGCTGACCGGCGCGGGCGACTGCGGCGGGGATTCGGCGGGCGGCCGGAATACTAGCCAGATCAGCAGACCGACCAGCGCAGCAGCCAATACCCAGGGCCAGCGCAGCCGCCGATTGAGGCGGCGGAACGCCTGAACCTGCATCGGAATGGAAGGACGTTTCGGTTCCATGGCGCTCTCCGGCTTAGGGCAGTTCCAGGGCTGGCGAATCGATGCCGCGCGCCTGGTCGATCTTCTCGGCCACCTTGAAGGCCGCTTCCAGTTCGGTGCAGCCGTACTGCTGCATGAGCTGGTAGCGCTCGGCCTTCTCTTCTGGTTCAGTTTGCGCGAGTGCGAGGTACAGGCTCGGCGGTACGGCTCGGAACAACACTTCCATGCTCTTGGAGAGGATGACGCCCTCGGTGAACTTGCCCGCTTCTTTGCGCGCCGACAGCATCAGCGCTTTCTGTGCAGGCGAGAGTTCGCGGAACCTGGCGATCTTCTCCACCTCGTCCGGCGGCATCGACAGGCAGATCCACCACTCGATCATGTTGAGCATCGGCTCTGCGGCGCGTGGCAGATCGTCGATGTTCTGTGTCGCAAGCCAGAACCATGCACCGAGCTTGCGCCACATTTTCGTGATCTTGACCACGTAGGGCGCGAGCAGTGGGTTTTTCGTGATGATGTGCCCTTCGTCGGTGACGTTGATGATCGGGCGTCCCAGGTATTGGTCGCGCTCGGCGATGTTGTTCACCGTGCTGATCAGGCTGATGTAGGCGATGGAGAGCTGGGCGTTGTAGCCCTCGCGGGCGTATGTAGCCAGATCGACCAGGGTGATGTCGGCCTCGGGCCACGGCGTGCCATCGCGGTCGAACATCTCACCGTCCGTGCCTTGGCAGAACATGTCCATCGCGTCCGCCATCTCCAGCAACCGAACGCGGCGCATCTCGGGCAGCGTCGAGTCCTGGCCGCGGGTGCGCAGTGCGTTGCGCACGTCGCGCGTAAGCACCGTGCGCTTCTCGCCACCACCTCCACCGTGGCAGTGCTCGGCAGCGTCGAGGATGCACTGCCGGATCAACGAGCGGTCGGCCCGTGTCATCCGGGCTTCCTCTTTGTCCTCGCCGCCGGTGATCATCAGCCGGGCCGTGATCTCCAGCTCGCCCAGCACGTCGCGCTGCTCGTCGGCTTCCATCGCCGAGGTGTCCGGCGGCAGGTCTTCGTCCAGCGCATCGGCGTCGAGCGTCTGCACGTCGCTGGGCGTCTCGATCAGCCGGCGCGCGTCTGCGAATGGCGCGAGGCTGATACCCGAGCCGGGGGCCAGCTTGACCCGGTTCACGGTCAGGCCCAGACGTTTGGCGAAATCGCTGAACAGGCCGAAGCTGTTGCCGGCTTCCACGATGAACAGCCGCGGCCGGTAGATGGCCGTGACCTGGTTCAACAGGTTGTTGAGCGTCGCTGACTTGCCCGAGCCGGTGGGACCGAACAGGAACAGATGGGCGTTCATCTGCCGATCCAACCTGTTCAGGGGGTCAAACGTAATCGGGCCGCCACCGCGATTGAACATCGTGATCCCGGGGTGTCCCGTACCCTGGGCGCGGCCCCACACCGGCGACAGGTTCGCCGCGTGCTGGGCGAACATCAGTTGGGTGTACCACTTGCGCCGATCCTGGCTGGGGTCGTAGCAGCACGGCAGCCAGCGCAGATAGCTGTTGAGCGGTGCCACCTCGTCGTCCTCGCGCACCGGCTGCAAACCAGCGTTGAGCATGACGTTCGCGAGATGGAGGCCGCGCCGGTCCAGTTCCGGCTCGTCGCGCCCGCGCAGGTAGAACGCCAGCGTCCCCCGGTAGAGCTTGTGGGCGCTGCCGATCAGGGAGCGGGCCTCCTGCACGTCTTTGAGCGTCTGCTCCGACGCCAGCGTCTCGCCCACGGCCTTCTTCGCCAGGTGGTTGAGGTCCGCTTCCAGCACATCCTGCGGCGTGGCGACCATCGTGAGACACATCAGGGTGTCCTCGGGCATCTGGTCGAACAAGGTATTGATGGCGTCGCCCTTGCGGGTTTCGCCGGTCAGGTGTCCGGTGCCAGGTGGCATGCGCAGCCGGTCGGTGATCAGAACGCGGTGCGGCATGCCGTCGAAGATCCAGGTGCCGTGCGCCACGTCGGAGCGTGGCTGGCCGAAGAACAGCCGCTGGCTGAAATCCCGCCCGCTCGCCAGCTCGATTTCGCCGGCCTCGCTTTCCTCTGTACTGTCGGGGTAGCGCGCCAGTGCGTAGAAGCGTTCCCGATCCTCTGCATTCGACCCGAGCATTGCGGGGTGCGGATTGAACCAGCGCAGTAGCCAGTCGTGGACGTCGGCCGCGGCCATGCGCCGTGCCTGAATGCCGGCGTTGGCCAGCCCGCCGCACAGGCGGTCGCAGACGATGTTCAGCATCTGCTCGGGCGTCTGGCCGCGGCGGCTTGCCTGGCCCTGTCCTTGTCCGGTCACGCGGCGATAGACCACCATCCGCACGCGCCGCGTCTGGCCGCGCCAGCGCAGCCGTGTGACCACCGTGTCCTCGAACAGGCCGCCCGGTTTGGCGACCGCACGCAGGTGGTGGCCGAAGAAGCGAAGGTAGAACTCGGTGAAGGCGGTATCGCGGGCGCGCGGCTGCACGTAGTCGTGCAGGGCCTGCATGTACTGATCGAAGCTGGGCTCGTCCTGAGCGTAGAGCTGGAGCACCCACGGGTTCTCGTCCAGTTCATCGAAACTGTCTTGCAGGGCGTTTTCAAGCGCGTCGCGGGCGTGCGCCAGCCATCCGGGTTCCCGGCCCTCGGTGCCCAGTGGCACCAGTTCGTAGAAGGCGGCCACCGATTGGCCGTCCTCCAGCAACATGGTTTTCGACTGCGGCAGGAATTCCACCCACGGCAGCAGTTCCACGAATGACGGCGCGACGTCGTACAGCGCCTGCTCATCGGCCAAGGTCGCCGGCCTGCGTCCCTGGACCACTGCGCCCGGTTCGGGGATGCCGGCCTGGCGCAAGGCCTCGACGTGGCGCTGCCAGCCATCCGGCTGCTCGTCACTGCCAGCACCGGATGCGGCCAGCTTCGGAGCGGCCAGCTTCGGCCAGGGAAGTTTCCAGCGCATCAGTAGTCCTCCACGCGCTCGCCCGGCATGGCGTACTGCACGCGCTGATACAAGGGGAAAACCGTCGTGTAACCCGGCACGGGCACGGGGTCGGTGCCCGCCAGGTGCGGGTAGACGTACATGACGAGATCGGGATTGGGCAGGCGCTGGAACTGGCGATAGACCTCGCTCTGCGCCGTGCGCGTGTAGCGCATCTGCTCGGTGGGCGCGGCCTGCACGTCGGC
>CAYRHV010000004.1:0-21976 GCA_964424045.1 uncultured Ottowia sp.
ACCGGGCGCTTGCGGTGTTCCGCGGGCGGCAGCTTGAAATCCTGGACGCCAGACTAGCGCTGCCGGAGGCCGCTGTGTCCGCCAGCGCCTTGCCGCAGCGAAGGGCCGCTCCCGAGCAAGGCACGGCCCCCTCGGGGGGCAGCGGACCACGCGCAGTGGGGGAGCGTGGGGGCCTCTTGCCGCAGCGAAGGGCCGCTCCCGAGCAAGGCACGGCCCCCTCGGGGGGCAGCGGACCACGCGAAGCGGGGGAGCGTGGGGGCCTCAATCCAGCCGAAGGCCGCATCGCGCAGCACCTGGGCTGGAGCCACCAGGGCCGGGCGGCAGACGACCTGCTGCGCAAGTGCGTGGCCTGGACCTGGCGCGTGAAACTGTCGCTGTCCAGCGAGCGCGACCTGTTCGCGCGCCTGCGCGAGGGCGCTGAGCAGGTCGCGATCAAGGTCTTTGCCGACAACCTGCGCGACCTGCTGCTGGCGGCGCCGGCCGGGCAGAAGGTGGTGATGGGGCTGGACCCCGGCATTCGCACCGGTGTCAAGGTGGCGGTGGTCGACGCCACCGGCAAGCTGGTCGACACCGCCACGGTCTATCCGCACGAGCCGCGCCGGGACTGGGACGGCGCGCTGCACGTGCTGGCCGGGCTGGTGGAGCGGCACCGCGTGCAGCTGATCGCGATCGGCAACGGCACGGCCAGCCGCGAGACCGACCGGCTGGCCGGCGAGCTGATCCGCCAGCTGCAGCAGGCGGGCGCCCCGACGATCGAAAAGGTGGTCATCAGCGAGGCCGGAGCTTCCGTCTATTCGGCCAGCGAATACGCCAGCCAGGAGCTGCCGGATGTGGACGTGAGCCTGCGCGGCGCCGCCAGCATTGCGCGGCGCCTGCAGGATCCGCTGGCCGAGCTGGTCAAGATCGACCCCCGCAGCATCGGCGTCGGCCAGTACCAGCACGACGTGAACCAGGGCGAACTCGCGCGCATGCTGGATGCTGTGGTGGAAGATTGCGTGAACGGCGTCGGGGTCGACCTGAACACCGCCAGCACGCCGCTGCTGGCCCGGGTCTCGGGCCTGTCACCGGCCGTGGCCCGGGCCGTGGTGCGCTGGCGCGAGCAGCACGGTGCGTTTCGCAACCGCCAGCAGCTGCTGGAAGTCAGCGGCCTGGGCCCCCGGACCTTCGAGCAGAGCGCCGGCTTCCTGCGCATCCGCGGCGGCGACAACCCGCTGGACTTGACCGGCGTGCACCCCGAAACCTATCCGGTGGTCGAGCAGATCATCGTCCGGGCCGGCCGGCCGGTCGAGCAGCTGCTGGGCCGCACCGAGCTGCTGCGCTCGCTGCAGCCCGAGCAGTTTGCCACCGCGGCCTTCGGCGCCGTCACCGTCCGGGACATCCTGGCCGAACTGGAGAAGCCGGGGCGCGACCCGCGCCCGGATTTTCGGGTAGCGCGCTTCAACGACGGTGTCGAGGGCCTTGGCGACCTGCAGGCGGGCATGCTGCTGGAGGGCACGGTGAGCAACGTCGCCGCCTTCGGCGCCTTCGTCGACCTGGGCGTGCACCAGGACGGACTGGTGCACGTGAGCCAGCTGGCCAACCGCTTTGTGCGCGACGCACGCGAAATCGTCCGCACCGGCCAGATCGTCAAGGTCCGGGTGCTGGAGGTGGACGTGGCACGGCGGCGCATCAGCCTGACGATGCGGCTGGATGCCGAGCCCGTGCGCCGCGATGCGGCGCGCGAGAACCGGTTCGAGGCGGCGGGACGCGACCGGCGCGGCGGTCAGGGGGCGGTGCGTGGACGCGCCCAGCCGCCGACCACGACCATGGCCTCGGCGTTCGAAAAGCTGAAGGAACAGCGGCGCTGAGGCCGGCGCCGGCGTGACTCGAACGCCTCAGTCGACTTCGGCGATCAGCTCGATTTCGACGCAGGCACCGAGCGGGATCGAGGCCACGCCAAAGGCGCTGCGTGCGTGCTTGCCGGCGTCACCGAACACCTCGCCCAGCAGCTCGGAGCAGCCGTTGGTGACCAGGTGCTGCTCGGTGTAGTCGAGGGTCGAGTTCACCAGGCTCATCACCTTGACGATGCGCCGGACGCGCTCCAGGTCACCGGTGGCGGCTTGCAGCGTGCCCATCAGATCGATCGCGACGGCGCGCGCCGCCGCAGCCCCGGTGGCCGTGTCCATGGTGGCGCCCAGCTTGCCGACCCAGGGCTTGCCGTCCTTGCGCGCGATGTGGCCGGAGAGGAACAGCAGCTTGCCGCTGTGCACGAACGGCACGTAGGCGGCGGCCGGGATGGCCACCGGAGGCAGGGTGATGCCCAGTTGCTCGAGTCGTTGGTGGATGCCCATGGTCATTGCTCAGGAGGGTCAGGGTTGGGGGAAGGCCCGGCCGCGTCGGCTTCGGGCGCACCAGGGGTCACTGTAACGCTCACGGTGAGCGCGTGGTGCTCGCTGCCCTGGATGACGCCGCGCAGGGGCGAAACGTCGGCGAAGTCGCGGCCCACGGCGACGCGCACGAAGTCCTCGCCGGGTGTGCCCAGGCCATGGCGGTCGTTGGTCGGATCCAGGTCGTACCAGCGCGCCTCGGCCGGCCCGTCCGCGTCCGGCAGCCAGAGCGAGGCCCAGGCATGCGAGGCGTCGCTGCCGATCAGTCGCGGCTGGCCGGGGGGCGGTTCGGTGAGCAGGTAGCCGCTGACGTAGCGGGCCGCCAGGCCGAGCGAGCGCAGGCAGGCCAGCAGCACGTGGGTGAAGTCCTGGCACACGCCCTCGCGCCGTGCCAGGGCCTCGGCCGCCGGGGTGTGGATGCCGGTGCTGTTGGCACGATAGTGGAAATCCTGGTGGATGCGCGCCGTCAGCTCGCGGGCCGCTTCCAGCAACGGACGCCCGGGCGGGAAACTGGGCCGGGCATAGTCGCGAAACGCGGCCCCGGGGTGCACGTGGTCGGAGGGCAGGGTGAACTCGGTGGCCGGCTCCCAGGGGCCGCCGGCGCGATAGACGAAACGCTCGCGCGTGTCTTCCCAGCCGATCCGGCTCGCCACCGGTGCTGGCGCACTGGTCTCGACCGTGCTGCGCACCCGCACGCGCAGGCCCTCGTGGGGCGCTGCGATGGCGACGAAATGGCGCGGGTTGCCGTAGACGTCGAGCGCCCGCACGCAGGTGGTGGGCTCCGGATCGACCGCCAGCGCGCAGGCGATCACGTGCTGGCAGGGCGTGTCCCGGGGCTCCAGGTGCAGCAGGTGCCAGGCGCTGGCGGCCACCGGCCGGTAGGCGTAGCGGGTCTCGTGGCTGATCGACAGGTGCATGGCTTCAGCTTTCGATGCGATGCAGCGTGTCGTCCACGAGGCTGAAGTGGCGCAGCGCGATGGTGTCCGACAGCGATTGCGCCAGGTCCGTCTGGTCGGCCAGCAGGCGCTGCAGCGGCACGAAGTCGCCGATGTCGTCGGACTGGCACAAGGTGCCGAGCTGGTCGAGTGTCGGCACCTGCAGGCGCGTGGCCAGGTTTTCCGTTTCGGCCGGCTGGTTCTGGTGCAGCCGGGTCAGGCGGCTGCCCAGGACCTGCAGCACGCAGGCCACCGAGCGCGGGTTGTGCGGGTTCAGCACCACGTGCTCGATCAGGGCGGCGATGCTGTGGGTGCGCTGATAGCGGGCGTGGAACGAGACGCTGGCGTCGAACAGCCGCAGCACCACCGCCATGCCGGCGGCGTCATGCACGGCGTTGGTGTAGAAGCCGCGCGAGAGCGCCCGCGCCAGGAAGATCAGGCGTTCGATCTGGCGCCCCACCGACAGCAGGCGCCAGCCATCGTCGCGCCACATGTGGTCGCTCTGGGCGCCGGTGATGGCCGCCAGCTGGCGGCTCAGCTCGCGCAGTGCCCCCAGGGCCCCGAACGCCGGCAGCGGCGCCGCCTGGGTCAGGGCCTGGCAGGCCGACTGAAAGTCCCGGTCGGCGCGCTTGATCAGGCCCCAGTGCTCGGACGAGAGTTGCTCGCGCAGCGCGGCACCAGCCTGGCGCAGGGCGCGCAGCGCGTGGCCGACGCTGTGCACGCCGGAGCGATAGGCCAGCCCGCCGATCAGGGCCTGCTCGAAGCCGTCGATCGACGCCGTCGGCGTGGGCGCGGTGCGATCCACCAGCCCGGAAAACACCGCCATCTGGCCCAGCCACATCTGCGTGGCCAGCGCGGGCTCGTCGTCGCCGTGAAAGACCTCGAGCGCGATGCGTGCCAGGCGCGCCATGTTCTCGGCGCGCTCGGTGTAGCGGCCGATCCAGAACAGGTTCTCGGCGGCGCGGCTGGTGACCGGGCTGTCGCGCGGCTCGATCGCCGCCACGGACTCGACCCGTTCCGGCCGGGCCGCTCGGCGTGTGGCCTGGCGATCGGGGTCGCCCAGCACCCAGACGTCGGCGCTGGAGCCGCCCTGCTGCATGTCGGCGAGGTCGCTGTCGGCGCCCACCAGGCGCGCCATGCCGCCGGGCAGCACCTGCCAGCCGCCACGCGCGTCGGAAAGCACGAACACGCGCAACATCGCGGCACGCGTCGCCAGCTGACCCTGCTGCCAGACCGGCATGCGCGCCGGCGGCAGATAAGCCTGCACGGTGTGCGCGGCCGGTGCCGCCTGGATGCGCTCGGCCCAGGCTGCCAGTTCGTCGGGGCCGAGCAACGGGCCGACGCCGGTTTCGAAAGTGCCGTGCGCGAGCGACCAGGGGAAGGTCGGCTTGATCACCGCCTCACGCAGGCGCGGCAGGGCGTCGTGCATGGCGGCGGCCTCGCCGCACCACCAGGTGGGCAGGGCAGGCAGCCGCAGCTCCTCGTCCAGCAGGCGCTGCGACAGCGCCGGCAGGAAGCCGAGCAGGGCGCTCGACTCCAGCACGCCCGAACCGATGGCGTTGGCCACCAGCACCTGGTCCGCGCGCACCGCCTGCATCAGGCCGGGCGCGCCAAGCTGCGAGTCCCCGCGGGCCTCCAGCGGGTCGACCCAGTTGTCGTCGACGCGCCGGATCAGGCCATGCACCGGGCGCAGGCCGTGCAGGGTCTTCAGGTAGAGGCGCTCGCGGCGCACCGTCAGGTCGCTGCCCTCGACCAGGCTGAGCCCCAGGTAGCGCGCCAGCATCGACTGCTCGGCATGGGTCTCGTTGTGCGGCCCCGGTGTGAGCAGGGCCAGGTGGGCTTCGCCGCCCGCGCCGGTCATGTCCTTGAGGGCGCGGATCAGGCGCCGGTAGCTGCTCCCCAGCCGGCGCACCGCCAGTGTCGCAAACGCCTCCGGGAACTGGGCCGAGATCGCCATCCGGTTTTCCAGCAGGTAACCCAGGCCGGAGGGTGCCTGCGCGCGCTGGGCCACCACCCACCAACGGCCATCCGGCCCGCGCGCCAGGTCGAAGGCCAGCAGGTGCAGGAAGCGGCCGCCCAGCGGCCGCGTGCCGTGCAGCGGGCGCTGGTAGTCGGGGTGGCCGTGGATCAGGGCCGAGGGCAGCAGGCCATCGGCAATCAGGGCCTGGGCGCCGTAGATGTCGGCCATCACGGCTTCCAGCAGGCGCGTGCGCTGCAGCACGCCGGCCTCGATGTCCTGCCAGTCGGCGGCCGTCAGGAGCAGCGGGAACAGCTCCAGCGACCAGGGCCGCTGCGCCCCGCCGTCATCCGCATAGACGTTGTAGGTGACCCCGTTGTCGCGCAGCAGGCGCGCCACGCGATCGGCACGGCTGTCCAGCTCCTGCGGCTGGTCGACCGGGACCTGCCCGAAGAAGCCGACCCAGTGCGGCGCCAGGAGCCCATCCGACGTCGGCGCGTCGGCGGCGCGCCCGGGGCGGGCGCGCAACTCGTCGAAGTGGCGTGGATCGGCCGGAGGCAGGCGCGGAACCCTCAGCGTGGGTGCTTCGGTGCGAACCATGGTTTGCGATTGTGGCCGAATGGCGCATGATCGCGTTTCGCGGGGATTCTGGAGGCCTCTTTCTTGGCCGAGACGCGGCAGCACGGAAAGCACGGCGCACAGCGGCGCGTCGCAGCGGCGCTGACGCTGCTGCCAGCGGGCTGGGTGCTTGGCACGGCGCTGCAGTTGCAACAGGTCGTCCTGGGCACGGCTGCGGGCTACCAGGCGGTGTTGACGGGTGCCCTGCTGCTGGTCCTGCTGGCTGCCTGGGGACCGGGCAGCGAGCGGATCCCAGCCGCGGCGCGGCTCCTCGCCTGGCTGCTGGCCGGCGCCCTGCTGGGCTGGGGCGCGGCCGGCTGGCGCGCCGCCGAGCTGGATGCGCAGCGCCTTGATCCGGCACTGGAGGGGCGCAACCTGGAGCTGATCGGGGTCATCGACCGGATGCCGCAGCGCGGCGCGCTGGGCTGGCGTTTCCAGCTCGACATCGAGCAGGCAGAGCTGGACGGTAGCCCGGTGATGCTGCCGCGCCGCATCCAGCTGGCCTGGTACAGCCGCGGCCTGTGGGAGCGCGCCGCGGCAGATCCGGACCCGTCATCCGAGTCGTTGCCGGCGTTGCGCGCCGGCGACCGCTGGCGCCTGACGGTGCGTCTGAAGGCCCCGCACGGCAGCCTCAATCCATACGGCTTCGATCACGAGCTCTGGCTCTGGGGGCAGGGCATCGGCGCCACCGGCTACGTGCGCACGGGCGCGCAGAATGCGCCAGCGCAGTTGCTGGCGCGCCAGCAGGGGCATTGGGTCGAGCGCGCCCGGCAAACGGTGCGCGACCGCATCCTGGCGCAACCCGGCAGTGATGCCGATGCCGCCGCGCGGCGGCGGGCCGGCATCGTCGCCGCGCTGGTCACCGGCGACCAGAACGTGATCGAACAGGGCGACTGGGACGTCTTTCGCGCCACCGGCGTGGCGCACCTGATGAGCATCTCGGGCCTGCACATCACGATGTTTGCCTGGCTTGCGGCCCGCCTGGTCGGGGCGCTGTGGCGGCGGCTGGGCCTGTGGACGCGGCAGCGCCGGTTCAATCCCTGCCTCTGGCTGCCGGCGCCCAGCGCAGCCTGGATCGGCGGCTTGCTGCTGGCGGCGGCCTATGCCCTGTTCAGTGGCTGGGGCGTGCCGACCCAGCGCACCGTGCTGATGCTGGCCTGCATGACGATGCTGCGCCTGGCGGGACTGCGCTGGCCCTGGTGGCTGAACTGGCTCTGGGCCTGCGCGATCGTGCTGCTGCTCGATCCCTGGGCCCTGCTGCAGGCCGGCTTCTGGCTCAGCTTCGTGGCCGTCGGCATCCTGTTCGCCACCGATTCGCGCGCTGCCGCATCGGGGCGCAAGGGCATCCGCCAGCACTTCATGCTGCTGCTGCGCGAGCAGGGCGTGGTCACGCTGGCACTGACGCCGCTGTCACTGATCCTGTTCGGGCAGGCCTCGGCGGTCGGGTTGCTGGCCAACCTGGTGGCCATCCCCTGGGTCACGCTGGTCATCACCCCGGTGGCGCTGGCGGGCGTGCTGTGGGCACCGCTGTGGTCGCTGGCGGCCTGGGCCCTGGTGCCGCTGTCGGCGCTGCTGCAGTGGTTTGCCTCCTGGCCCGGGGCCCAGGTCTCGACCGCCGCCGCCCCGCTGCTGCTGGGCGCCGCCGCGGTCGTCGGTGGCGTGCTGCTGGCGCTGCGCTGGCCGGTGCCGCTGCGCCTGGCCGGCGTGCCGTTGCTGCTGCCGCTGGTGCTGTGGCAGCCGGCGCGACCACCGACGGGCGAGTTCGACCTGCTGGTGGCCGACGTCGGGCAGGGCGGGGCGGTGCTGCTGCGCACGGCCGGCCACAGCCTGCTCTACGACGCCGGGCCAAGCTACGGGCCGGACAGCGACGCCGGTCATCGCGTGCTGGTGCCCCTGCTGCGCGCCCTGGGCGAGCAGATCGACCTGCTGGTGCTGAGCCACCGCGACAACGACCACACCGGCGGCGCGCTGCCGGTGCTGGCGTCGCAGCCAGCGGCCGGGCTGCTGGCCTCGATCGAGCCGGGCCGCGAGATCGCCGGCCTGCCGCCGGCGCAGCCCTGCCTGGCCGGCCAGCGCTGGACCTGGGATGCGGTGGCGTTCGAGGTGCTGCATCCGGACGAGAGCGTGCTGGCCAGCGCGCGCCGCAGCAACGACGTCAGCTGCGTGCTGCGCGTGCAGGCCGCCAGCGGCGCGTCGGTGCTGCTGACCGGCGACATCGAGCGCGCGCAGGAGCGGGCGCTGGTCGTCGGCCATGGCGCGCGCCTGCGCAGCGACGTGCTGCTGGTGCCGCACCATGGCAGCAAGACCTCGTCCTCGCCGCGCCTGCTGGCGGCCGTCCAGCCGCGCCTGGCGCTGGTGCAGGCCGGCTATCGCAACCGCTTCGGCCATCCGGCGCCGCTGGTGACGGCGCGCTACGCGGACCGCGGCATCGCGCTGTTCGACTCCCCGTACTGCGGCGCCATGCACTGGCACAGCGGCGCGCCGCAGCAGGTGCGCTGCGAGCGCGAACTGGCAGCACGCCATTGGCACCACCGGCCGCCGCCGGCGCAGTGAAGCCGGCCGCGGCTCGCCCCCGGGATGGTTCCCTTCTCTGCGGCACGACTTGCTATCCTGTCGCCAGCCCCCGACCCTGGAGATGAAGCCTGATGCACGCGTTCGATGAAATGTTCGAAGCCCCGGACGCTGGTGCCGCATCGGCCACGGCCTACGGCGACGACCAGGCCGTGCGTGCGCATTACCAGGCCTACGCCGCGTGGCTGACGGCGCAGGAGCCGGCGCTGATGGCGGCTCGGCGCGAGGAGGCGGAGCTGATCTTCCGCCGCGTCGGCATCACCTTTGCCGTCTACGGGGCCAAGGACGAAGACGCGGCGGGCACCGAGCGCCTGATTCCCTTCGACCTGATCCCGCGCATCATCCCGACGCACGAGTGGCAGCAGCTGGAGCGCGGTCTGGTGCAGCGGGTGCGGGCGCTCAACCACTTCCTGCACGACGTCTACCACGAGCAGGAGATCCTGCGCGCCGGCCTGATCCCCAAACAACAGGTGCTGGGCAATGGCCAGTACCGGCCCCTGATGCAGGGGGTGGAAGTGCCCAACCGCGTCTACGCGCACATTGCCGGCGTCGACATCGTGCGCGCCGCGAACGCCGACGGCAGCGGCCAATACCACGTGCTGGAGGACAACCTGCGCGTGCCTTCGGGCGTGTCCTACATGCTGGAGGACCGCAAGATGATGATGCGCCTGTTCCCCGAGCTGTTCAGCCTGCACCGGGTCGCTCCCGTGGCCCACTACCCCGACCTGCTGCTGGAGACGCTGCGCGCCAGCAGCCCGGTGGGCGTCGACGATCCGACGGTGGTGGTGCTGACGCCGGGCATGTACAACAGCGCCTATTTCGAGCACGCCTTCCTGGCCCAGCAGATGGGGGTTGAGCTGGTCGAGGGTCAGGACCTGTTCGTGCAGGATGGCTTCGTCTTCATGCGTACCACGCAGGGGCCGCAGCGGGTCGATGTGATCTACCGCCGCGTCGACGACGACTTCCTGGATCCGACCGTGTTCCGCCCCGATTCCGCGCTGGGCTGCGCCGGCCTGCTCGGTGCTTACCGGGAGGGCCACGTCAGCATCTGCAACGCGGTCGGCTCCGGCGTCGCCGACGACAAGTCGATCTACCCCTACGTCCCGCGCATGATCGAGTTCTACCTGGGCGAGCAGCCGATCCTGGCCAACGTGCCGACCCACATGTGCCGCGATCCGGAGGACCTGGCCTACGTGCTGGCGCATCTGAAGGAGCTGGTGGTCAAGGAGGTGCATGGCTCGGGCGGCTACGGCATGCTGATCGGGCCGGCCGCCAGCACGGCCGAGCTGGAAGCCTTCGAGCGCGTGCTGCGCGCTCGGCCGCAGGACTACATCGCCCAGCCCACGCTCAGCCTCTCGACCTGCCCGACCCACGTGGCCAGTGGCGTCGCGCCGCGCCACATCGACCTGCGCCCGTTCGTGCTCTCGGGCCAGCAGGTGCGCATGGTGCCCGGCGGGCTGACGCGGGTGGCGCTCGAGGAAGGCTCCCTGGTCGTCAACTCGTCGCAGGGCGGGGGCACCAAGGACACCTGGGTGCTGGAACACTGAAGCAGCGAGCGGCCCATCATGCTTTCACGTACTGCCGATCACCTGTTCTGGCTCGCACGCTACACCGAGCGCGCCGAAAACACCGCGCGCATGCTCAACGTGCACCGCGAGACCGCGCTGGTGCCGCATTCGACCGCCGGCTCGGAGCGCGGCTGGACCGGGGTGCTGCTGATGAACGAGCTGCTGCCGGCCTACGTGGCGCGCCACGGCGGGGTCACGCCGGGCGGCGTGCTGCAGTTCATGGCCCTGGACGAGGACAACCCGAGCTCCATCTTCGCCTGCCTGCGCCTGGCGCGCGAGAACGCACGCGCCGTGCGCGGCGCCATCAGCAGCGAGCTCTGGGAGACCATCAACCAGACCTGGCTCGAACTCAACCGGCGCCGCCGCAGCGGCTCGTTTGCGCCCGATCCGGGGCGCTTCCTGGAATGGGTCAAGTTCCGGGCCCACCTTGCGCGGGGCGTCATGCTCGGCACCCTGCTGCGTGACGAGGCCCTGGGTTTCCTCGGCCTGGGCACCTTCCTGGAGCGCGCCGACAACACCGCGCGGTTGCTGGACGTGCGCTTCCAGGCGGTCGAGAACGACGTCTTCGACACCGCGGGCGACGACGGGCAGGAGGAGGCCGAATACGACTTCTACCACTGGACTGCGATCCTGCGCAGCGTCAGCGGCTTCGAGGTCTACCGCAAGGTCTACCGCGACGTCATCACGCCCACGCGCGTGGCCGAACTGCTGGTGCTGCGCGCCGACATGCCGCGCTCGCTGCAGCACTGCATGGCCCAGGTCGAGCGCGATCTGCTGGCCCTGGGCGCCGACCCGGATGGCGAGGCGCGACGCCAGGCCGGCCGCCTGGGCGCCGAGCTGCGCTACGCGCGCATCGAGGAAATCCTGGCCGGTGGCCTGCACGCTTTCCTCACCGGCTTCCTCGAGCGCGTGGCCCGACTGGGCGTGCTGATCAGCCGCGAATTCATGCTCCCGCCCCAGGCATGAAGCCGGGATGCATGACGCCACAGCCATGAAAACCCTGCTCATCGTCTGGCACAGCATGACCGGTGGCTCGCGCCAGATGGCCGAAGCCGCTGCACAGGCAGCGCGGGCCGAACCAGACATCGCTGTGAGGCTGCTGGAGGCCGCCGCTGCCGGTCCGGACGACGTGCTGGCGGCCGACGGCTACCTGTTCGCGACGCCGGAAAACCTCGCCGCCCTGGCCGGCATGATGAAGGACTTCTTCGACCGCTGCTACTACCCGGTGCTGGAGCGCATCAACGGCCGCCCGTATGCGGCAATGATCTGCGCCGGCAGTGATGGCAGCAACGCCTTGCGCCAGCTCGAGCGCATCGCCACCGGCTGGCGCCTGAAAGCCGTGGCCCCGGGCCTGATCGTCTGCACCCATGCGCAGACGCCCGAGCGCATCCTGGCACCCAAGACCATCGGGGCTGAGGATCTGGAGCGCTGCCGGGAACTCGGGGCCGGCCTGGCCGCCGGGCTGGCCGCCGGCGTGTTCTGATTCGCGGCGCCGCCAGGCCGACTCGTGAGCCGCCTGCTTCAGCGCTTGGCCTGCGCCAGCACCTGTTCGACGTTGCTCTTGTCCACCAGCAGGTACGGTGCAGCGACCACGCCCGTCGGCTTCTGCCCCTTGAGGTAGTTCAGCATGGTGTCCACGCCCAGCTTGCCCCAGGCCACGGGGTTGAGTTCGACCGTCATGCCCAATCCGCCGGACTTGACGGCGTTGAGCGCCGGCGGAATGCCGTTCATGCCGGTGATCACGATCTGCTCCGCCTTGCCGGCGGCCTTGACGGCTTGCGCGGCACCCAGGGCCAGCTCATCGTTGGCGGTGTAGATGGCCACCAGGTCCGGGTGGGCCACCAGCGCATCCTCGGCCAGCTTGAGGCCCATTTCGCGCGTCAGCGCGGCGTCCTTGCGGTACACCACCGAGACGTCGGTGTTGGCCTTGAGCACCTCGTCCATGCCGCCCGCGATGGCGCGGAAGGTGGCAGCGCCGGCCGGGCCGGTGATCATGGCGATCTTGCCCTTGCCGTTGATGTGCTTGATGATCCAGTGGGCGATGTCACCGCCAATCTTCGGCTCGTCCATCGACACGAACGCCGACTGCGCGGGCGAGTTGGCGTGCCGGGCGATCGAGATGATCGGAATGCCGGCCTTTTCAGCCGCCGCGTAGGCACTGCCGACCGCCACCGAGTCGATCGGCGAGGCCAGGATGCCGTCCACCTGGCGGGCGATCAGGTCGCGGATGCCGTCGACCTGCTTGGCGACGTCTTCGTTGGCGGTCACGAACACGACCTTGATGCCCAGCTCCTTGGCGTGCTCCTGCATGCCGCGCTTCATGGCGATGTAGAACGGATTGAGGTCGGACGCCAGCGACACGCCGATGGTCGGGGTCTGGGCGAAGGCCGGCAGGTTGAGGGCGGCGAGGCCGAGGGCGGCGACGATGAGGTTTCTGCGGTTCATGGAACGGGGTCTCCGGGATTTGAAATGGTTGCGATTCATGAGCGCCTGCGGCGCAGCTGGTCCACCGCAGCGGCGGCGATGATGACCACGCCGATGGCCACGCGTTGCCAGTAGCTGTCGACGCCCAGCAGGTTGAGCGCGTTGGCCAGGATGACCATGATCAGCACGCCCACCATTGACTTGTAGAGCTTGCCTTCGCCGCCCTGCAGCGCGGCTCCACCCAGCACCACGGCGGCAATCGAGGTCAGCTCGTAGAATTCGCCCGCGCTCGGCTGGCCAGACTGCAGGCGCGCCGCCAGCAGCACGCCCGCCAGGCCCGCCGTCAGGCCGCAGATGGCGTAGAGCGAGATCGTGATGCGCTGCACCGGCAGGCCCGACAGGAAGGACGCTTCCGGGTTGCCGCCGACGGCGAAGACCCGCGTGCCATAGGCCGTCTGATGCAGCACCCAGCTGAAGATCAGGGCCAGCACGAGGGCGATCCAGACCAGGATCGGCATTCCGAGGAAGCTGCCGGAGCCGAGCGCGGTGAAGGTGTCGCCCAGTCCGTCGTCGCCGACTACCGGCGTGCCCTCGGTGATGAGCAGCACCAGGCCGCGCACCAGCACCATGGTGCCCAGTGTCGCGATGAATGGACTGACGCGCAGTTTGGCGACCACCACGCCGTTGACGAGGCCCACGGCCAAGCCAGCCAGGGCGCCGGCCAGCACACCCGCGACAATCCCGTACTTGAGCAGCACTTCCGCTGCGATGCACCCGGACAGGGCGACGACCGAGCCCACCGACAGGTCGAACCCGCCGCCGATGATGACGTAGGTCATGCCGATCGTGACCACCGCCATGACGGAGGCCTGCAACAGCACGTTGGTGAGGTTGGAGTAGCTCAGGAAGCGGTCGGAGCTGAGGGTTGCGATCAGGCACAGCAGGACCAGCACGACGATCGGGATCTGGTCGAAAAAATGCTGGCGCAAACGTTGCGGGGCGGTGGTGCTCATGCTTCTGGCCTCTTGGGTTGTGTTTCGCGCGGGGCGAACCTGGGCAAACGGGGCGGTCAGTGCGTTCATGTTCGTTGTCTCCGGTCAGCCGACGCCCAGCAACTGGCGCAGCCTGGCTTCTCCAAACTCGGTGTTTCGAGTCATGGTGCCGGCCACATGGCCCTGGCGCAGCACCACCACTTCGTGGCTAAGGTCCAGCAGCTCCAGCAGGTCGCTGGAGTTGAGCACCACCGTGCCGCCGGCACGGGTGAATTCGGCCACGCGCTCGTGCAGCAGGGCCTTGGCCGCCACGTCGATGCCGTTGGTGGGCTCGTCCAGCAGCAGCAGTTGCAGCTCGCTGGTGAGCCACTTGGCGAACGCCACTTTCTGCTGGTTGCCGCCCGACAGGCTGCCCACCGGCAGACGCGGGTCGCGCGGCCGGATGTCCAGCCGCTCCATCATCGCTGCGACCACGCGGTCGATCGCCTTTTCGTCGCGCCGCCAGCCCAGGCTGTAGCGCGACAGGTGCGGCAGCACGATGTTGTCGCGAATCGACATGTTCATCACCAGCGCCTTGGCGCGTTCGCCCGGCACGAAGGCACGGCCCTGGGCCACGGCCTGGCGCACGCCGCCGGACTTGCCGCTTTCGGCGCCGAACAGGGTGCGCAGCAGCTGTGTGGTGCCGCTGCCCAGCAAGCCGGCCAGGCCCAGCACCTCACCCTGGTGCAGCGGCACGCTCTGCTCGCCGATCGGCAGGCTGGCGGTGACGCTGCCCACGGGCTCGACCTCGCGGGCGCTCAGCTGCATCGGACGGCCGGTCATGGCTTCGACCAGTTTGGCGGGTGGAAAGTCCGGGCCCTCCAGCTCGGCCACCACCCGGCCGTCGCGCATCACGGCGCAACGGTCGGCCACGACCGGGATCTCGTCGAGCCGGTGCGAGATGTAGATGATGGCCACGCCGTGATCGCGCAGCCGGTGGATGACCGAGAACAGGCGGTCGACCTCGCGCTTTTCCAGCGAAGCGGTGGGCTCGTCCAGGATCAGCACCAGCGGGCGATGCGCGAGCGAGCGGGCGATGACGATCAGCTGCCGCTCGGCAAAGCTCAGGCTGCCGGCGCGCGCGCGGGGATCGAGCTCGATGTGCAGGTCGGCCAGCAGCTTCTCGACGCGGGCCAGCATGGCCGTCTTGTCCAGCCGCGGCAGAAAGCCGGCCCAGCGCTGCACCGGCAACTGGTTGATCAGGATGTTCTCGGCCACGCTCAGCGACGGCACCACGCGCAGTTCCTGCGGCACCTGGACGATGCCGCCCTGCAGCGCCGCCAGGGGCGTGTCGAACTGAATCGGCTCGCCGTCGAAGGTGATGCGACCGCTGTCGGGCTGGTGGATACCGGCCAGGATCTTGATCAGGGTGGACTTGCCGGCGCCGTTTTCGCCCAGCAGCGCCAACACCTGGCCTCCGACCACCGACAGCGAGACGTCGCTGAGCGCCTGGGTGGCCCCAAAGCGCTTGCTGACGTGTTCGATTTTCAGGCGGCTCATGGCAATTCCTCAGGGCACGTGGCGGCGTCAGGCGACGGGGACGACTTCACGCATGAACGCCGTCGCGCCGCGGATCCAGGCGCCATCCATCTCGGCGCTGGCGTAGCAGGCCTCGAAGTGATCGGCGTCCGGCAGCTCCAGCGTGCGCACCGGCACGTCGGCCTGGCGCAGTTCCAGGACCATGCGCTGGGCCTGCGTGATCAGGTGCGGAAAGTCGCGCTCACCCCAGGTAATGAAAAAGGGCGGCGCGCCTTTCAGCGTCTGGTGCAGCGGGCTGGCCGCGACGTCCACTTCGCGCGAGGGCTCGGGCCCCAGAAAGCGCGGTCGCTGCGCCAGGCCCGCGCCTTCGCCGAACTCGTAGACGCCGGAGATCGGCAGGCAGCCGGCGATCGGCACGCGCCCGGGTCGCGCCGGGCGCAGCGCCAGCAGGCTGGCGTAGTGGCCACCGGCCGAATGGCCGGTGACGAACACGCGGTCGGCGTGCGCACCGATGGCGTCCAGGTGCTTGCCCAGCCAGGCCAGCGCCGCTTCGCAGTCCTCCAGACCGGCTGGAAACACGTGCTCGGGCGCCAGGCGATAGCCGGCGGTGACCAGCGAGATGCCGCGCCGGTTCAGGGGCGGCGCCATCATCGACATCCATTCCTTGTAGCCATGCGTCCAGCCGCCGCCGTGGAAGGCCAGCACGACGTCGCCGTTGGGTTCGGGCGCGGCGTGGACCAGAACGCGCTGGAACGGACTGGCGCCGTAGCTGTATGAGCGGCCTGCTGGGGCCAGCGCCGCCAGTTCGATCGAGCGCTGGTGGCAGGCGGCGCCCATGGCGCCCATGGGCTCGCGCTCGGGGTAGTCGAGAAAGGACACGGGGTTTGCTCCTGGTTCTCTTTAGCGGCGCACGCGCGGCACGATCATCTTCGGGTCGATCAGCTCGCCCTCGCGGATGATTTCCTCGCCATCCAGGAAGATCGAGCACTCGCGCATCGGCACGTCGTAATGGCCCTGCGTGGCATTGGAGCCGCCGCCCAGGTTGTTCGGGCCGGTCGAGAACAGGAAGTTGCCCGGAAAGCAGCGTGAAGCGGCTCGGTTGCGCTCGGGGGCGTCGCTGTACAGGGCCAGGCTGTCCCAGCGGCACTGCGGATTCAGGCCCCAGCCGAGGTGCGAAATGGCCGCCATGTCGTGCCGGTCGGACTTGTCCTTGCCGTCGTTGAACCAGTAACGCATCAGCTTGGCGTCGACGCCGCCCTGGATGTCCACGACAAAGCCGTTTTCCACCTGCACCTCGATCGTGTCCTGCACGTAGCGGCAGTAGGGCAGGATGATGATGTCGCCGGGCTGGATCACGACCCGCCCGCGCGCGCTGCCTTCGTTCGGGAAGGTGTGGACCAGGCCCACGCCCCAGTGGTCGAAACGGCCGGGCTCGTCGGCCATGCCGTACTGGCTCATCACCGGGAACTCGCCGCATGAATAGGTGAAGTCGGTGCCGGCCTTGCTGGTGACGCGCACTTCCTTGGTCTTTTCGTAGATGCGGTGCGAGTGCAGCACGGCTTCCTTCAGGCCCGGGGGCGACTGCAGCTGCTCCAGGTCGTCCGGGGCGTCGATGATCATCTGCACGCGCACGCCGTTGTCGCGCACCTTCTTGAGCCAGGCGGAGAACAGCGGCACGTGGAAGATCATGATCATGTCGCACGCCATCAGCGCTTCCAGCGTGCCCTTGCACTGGCCGATGGTCGGCACGCCGACCTTGGTCCAGCCCGGGATCGCGTTCACCCGCATCTCGTAGATGTCGGCGCCGAGCTGCTCGGCAGCGGCGAACGCGGCGTGGATGTATTCGGTGCGCGTGCCCAGGTCGCTGACGATGGCGATCGTCTGGCCGGGTTTGATCTTGCACAGCTCGAACTGCTTCCTGAACAGTTCGGTCATCTTGCCGGGGTTGATTTCGGCGGGGTTGTTGGCGGCTTGCATCATGGACTGGCCCTCATGTGAGTGGAAACGGATGGGCGCAGTCTAGGTGTCAGCCTTCGGTTTGCGAAGGACACCCGAGGTCGGGAGAATTTCAACCGACAGTCATATGGGGATTACCCTTGGTCGATTGAGGTGGCTTCGATCAGGAAATCGACCAGCAGGCGCACGCGTTGCGCCAGGAACTTGCGATTCGGGTAGTGGATGTAGAAGTGGCGCGGTGGCGGGCGGAATGTCGCCAGCACTTCTTGCAGGGCGCCCTGGGCGAGCAACGGTGCCGCCCGGTAGCTGGCGATGACGGCCAGCCCGACGCCGCGCACCGCCATGTCGGCAATGGTTTCCAGGTCGCTGCAAATCAGCGAGCCCGAGCCCCGGATCGACAGCCCGCGGCCGCGCACGCGAAACTCCCAGGGCACGACGCGGCCGGTCTCGGGGTGCTTCCAGACGATGCAGTTGTGTCCCTCCAGCTCGGACGGATGGCGTGGCTCGCCGTGCTGCGCGAGGTAGATTGGCGCGGCGCAGACCATGGGCTGCAGCGCGGCGAGCTTGCGGATCACGAAGCTGCCGGTGTCCGGCTCCGGCCCACCGCGCACCCCGACGTCGTAGCCTTCCCGGATCATGTCGGTCAGCTGGTCACTCAGGCTGACGTCGAGCCGGATGTCTGGGTATTGACGCATGAACTGGTCCAGCAGCGGCATCACCACGTGGCGGCCGAACGAGCTGGTGAGGGTGATGCGCACGGTTCCGTGGCTGCCATGGCGCTGCTCCCCGGCGAGCTCGCGCGCCAGCTCGAGTTGTGCCAGCGCGGCGGCGTAGCGCTCGTGAATGAGCTGCCCTTCGGGTGTCAGCTTGAGTGCGCGCGTGGTGCGGTAGAACAATCGCACCGCGAGCTGTTCCTCCAGCCGTTTGATGTTCTTGCTGACGGCCGCGGGCGTCAGCGACAACTCGCGCGCGGCGGCCGAAAAATTGTTGCCGCTGGCCACGACGGCCACGAAGGATTTGATGAGCCGGAGGTCTTCCACTGAACCTAAATCCGGCAGTTGGATGTGCCTGTCAGTGCCGCCCGGGGCGTGCCAGGCAAGAGTGAGCGCCGCGGCTCCAAAGGCGCCTGCGCGCCTTTGGACGGCGCGCACGGACCCCACCTCTGGCTGGGCTGCGCACGGGTGTGCACCATGACGGGCAACGCCGCATGGCGCGGCGCGGGTGGTGCGGGTGGGCGCATGGCGCTCTCACCCAGCAGGTGAACGCCAGCGTTGCAGTCGAGGCCAACACTCATGCGGGTTTCAAGACGACAATCAGCGGTGAACTGCCGGATTTGGGTTGAACTCAGGCCGGCCCGGGGCGCCGTCAGCGCCCCAGCGCGGCGGCCACCTCCTGTCCCAGCTCGATCACCGCCAGCGCGTAGTAGCTGCTCCAGTTGTAGCGCGTGACGACGTAGAAATTCTCGGTGCCGGCCAGGTAGGTCGGCTCGTTGCCGGGCGCTGCGGGATCGCCGTTCTGCAGCTCGATCAGCGCCAGGGGTCCGGCGTGGGCGCGGCCGGCCGCATCCAGCATGCCGCCCAGGGCCTCGAAGCGCTCGGGCGTGAAGGTGGGTTTGATGTCCGGCTCCAGCAGCGTCTCCAGGTCGGCTTCCGGGCCCAGTCGCGCGCGGTAGTGGGTTGCCATGCCGGGCTGCCAGCCATGCGCCTGGAAGTAACTCGCCACCGAGCCGATGGCGTCGGCCTCGCTGCCCCAGAGGTCGATGCGGCCGTCGCCGTCAAAGTCGATCGCGTAGCGGCGCCAGCTCGAAGGCATGAACTGCGGCAGGCCCATGGCACCAGCGTAGCTGCCCTGAGCCTGCAGCAGGCCCCTGCCGTCGTGGTCGGCCAGGGTCAGGAAGTGCTCGAGTTCGCTTCGAAAGAAGGCCTGCCGCGCCTCGGCACGCGGGTGCGCGGCGGGAAAGTCGAAGCTGAGTGTCGCCAGCGCGTCGATGACACGAAACTTGCCGGTGTTCTGGCCATAGATGGTTTCGACGCCGATGATGCCGACGATGATCTCGGGCGGCACGCCGAATTCTTCCTGCGCCCGCGCCAGCGCCTTCCGGTTGCGCTGCCAGAAGCGCACGCCGGCGCGAATGCGCGCCGCGTCGATGAAGCGGCTGCGGTAGACGCGCCAGTTCTTGGCCGTCCCCGGCGCTGCCGGCAGCATCAGGCGCGGCACCTGGCGCAGGAATTCGGCCTGACCCACGACCTCGCGCACCCACTGCGGATCGAGCTGGCGGCGCGCCGCGATCTCGTCGGCCAGCGCCATCGCGTCGCTGCGTGTGGCATAGCTCGACCCGGCTGCGACCCCGTTCAGCGGTTCGGCCTGCAACCCCGTGCAGCCAAGGCCACAGCCGATCAGGAGCGTGGTCACGAGCCATCGCAGACGGTTTTGAAAACAGGATGGAGACATGGGGTCTTCAGGCTGGGCGCGGCCAGGGCAGGTCACGGAATTCACGTCGCAGTGTAGCCAGCGTCGGCGCTTCCATCCGGGCATTGTCGCCGTAGCGCTGCCGGTCCAGTGCCAGCAGCCAGGCGTGCAGGCGCCGGCGCAGCTCGGCCGGCAGGTGTGCGCGCCCCGCCGGCCCTGCGACCAGCCGCGCCAGCGCGCCCGGCGTGGCATTCGGCGGCACCTCCAGGCCGAGCCGGCCGAGCCGCGTGCGCACGCGTTCCAGCAGGCGCAGCCAGGGGTCGCGCTGGACGTGCGCCCACTGCGCCCAGGCAGCTGCGCCCAGCGCGGCCAGTGCCAGCAGGCCCGCCAGCAGCTTGCCCAGGTCTTCCCAGGCCGGCTGCGCGAAGCCGAGCTGGCGCAGCAGGTCGAACTGGCGCTCCTGGGTGTAGCTCAGGACCCACTGGTTCCAGCGGTTGTTCAGCGCCTCCCAGTTGGCGCGCAGGCGGATCAGCAGCCTCGGATTGACCCGGTCCAGCGCATTGGCCACCAGGCCGGGGGGCGGGCGCAGTCGCTCGGCGCGGCCGATGCGGCTGGGCGTGACCGCGGCCGTCGGATCGACGCGCTGCCAGCCGTGCCCGGCCAGCCAGACCTCGGCCCAGGCGTGGGCGTCGGCGTTGCGCACCGTCCAGTAGCCGTCAACGCCGTTCAGCTCGCCGCCCTGGAAGCCGGTGACAATGCGTGCCGGAACGCCGGCGGCGCGCAGCGCAATCACGAAGGCCGAGGCAATGTGTTCGCAGAACCCGGCCCGGGCGTCGAACCAGAACTCGTCCGCGCTGTCGCGCCCGTAGATGCCGGGCTCGAGGGTGTAGCGGTAGCCGCCCGTGCGCAAGCGCTCCAGCGCAGCGCGCACGATGGCGCGCGAGTCGCCGTCCGGCGCCTCGCGTCGCAGTTCGTCGCCCAGCGCCAGCGTGCGCGGGTTGTAGCCGGTCGGCAGTTGCAGGAAACGGTCCAGGTCGCGTCGCGGCTGGCCATCCCAGCCCGCGATGCCGTAGCTGAAGTCCGGGTAGCTGCGGGCGCGGTAGCGCAGCAGCTCGGCCACCGGCCGGCTGGCAACCCACTGCAGGTCGGGCGTCTGCCGCAGCCGCCAGTGCGGCGGCAGGGCGGGGGCCTCGGGCGTGGCGTCCAGCGCCAGCAGCCAGGGCCGGCGACTGGGCTCCAGGGTCAGTTCGTATTCGATCGGCTCGCCACGCACCCGCAGGTCGCGCGGGGGTGGACCGAACGGGATGTCGAAGCCGTCACCACCGCTGGTGGCGGTCCACTGGCGGCCATCGAAGCGGCTCAACACCGGTCCGCGAAAATAGAGTTGCCCCTGCGGCGGCGGCCGGCCCTCGAAGCGCGCGCGCAGGGCAATGCCGTCGTCCAGCGCCAGCGCCGCCACGTTGCCCACGGTCATGGTGGAAGACAGGCCGGTGCGGCCGACGGCTGGATCCACCGGCATGCCCCACAGTGGCGCAAAGCGCGGGAACAGCAGGAACAGCGCCAGCATCACCGGCGTACCGGCGAGCGTCATGCGCAGCGCCAGCGACGCCGATTCACGCAGGCTGGGCGTGCCGACCGGGCGGTGCGCGTTGATCAGGGCCGTCAGCAGGCCGACCAGGCCCAGCAGCACCGCCAGCGCGGTCAGCAGCGACTGGGATTCGAAGAACCCGGTCAGCATGGTGAAGAAGCCGAGAAAGAAGATCACCAGGGCGTCGCGCCGGGCCCGCAGTTCCAGCGTCTTCAGCGCCAGCAGACAGACCACCAGGGTGACGCCGGCCTCCTGGCCGAGCAGCGTGCCGTGGGTGCTGCGGGTGGCGAACAGGGTCGCGAGCAGCAGGCCGCCCAGCCACCAGCGCCGCGGCAGGGGCCGGCCAGCCAGCGCCAGCCAGCCGCGCCAGGCCAGCACCACGGCCACCAGGCCGATGCACCAGGCCGGCAGCCGAGGCAGTTGCGGCAGCACCACCCAGCCCACCAGCAGCAGCAGGAACAGCGTGTCGCGCGTATCGCGCGGCAGGTGTCGCAGGCGTCCGAGCCAGGCCTGGTTCATCGCGACCGCCTCGCGCCAGCCGCCTGGCCTTCGCCGCGCTTGCCGCGGGGTCGCGTCGCACGATCCGGGCTCAGCACAGCGCCAGCGCCTCCAGGCAGCGCAGGCGCTGCGCCGCGCCGGTGTCCGGGGCGATTTCCAGGCCGGGCAGGCGCAGGCCGTAGTCCAGCCCCTGCCGATCGGCCGCCAGCACCCAGGCCGCCAGGCGCGCCAGCCGGGCTTCAGGATCCAGCGCCCCGGCGCGGGCAAAGTCCAGCCACAGGGCCTGGCGCTGCATGAGCTGGGTGTCGCGCGTCACCAGTTCGCCCGAGCGCGCGTATTTCTTCCACACGATGCGACGCATCGAGTCGCCCGGCTGATAGCCGCGCACGCCGTCAAATTCATCCAGTGCACGGGACTCGCTGGCCGCGCCCGAGCCGGCACTGGGTTGTCCGGCCGGCAGTGGCGGCGCCGGGGTTTCGGGCGCCGGATACACCAGCACCCGGGCCGCCGGCCGCCACAGCGCCCAGACGCGAAAGCTGCCCAGGGGAAAGCGCGTTTCCGCGACCAGGATCGGGA
>CAYRHV010000004.1:22076-32200 GCA_964424045.1 uncultured Ottowia sp.
GCCCAGACGCGAAAGCTGCCCAGGGGAAAGCGCGTTTCCGCGACCAGGATCGGGACCGCGTGTGATCCCCGGCCCGGCGGCAGGAAGCGGATCTGCAGCTCGCTTTCACCGCCCGCGGGTACGTCGGCCCACGCCCATTGACGGCTCGCGCGCAGCGCCACGCCAATTGCCAGGCGAGGCTGACGGCGCCGGTTCGCCAGGCGCACTTCCAGGCTCGCCGGCGTACCGGCGAACACTGGCTGCGGCGGCGCCAGGCTGAGCGTGAGCCCGCGCAGCGTCGAGTGTCCGACCACCATGCCGGCGGCAACGCAGCCAGCCAGCAGGAAGGTCAGCAGGTAGCCGAGGTTGAGCTGGTAGTTGATCGAGGTGACGAGCAGGATCACCAGGGTCGCGGCCAGCATCCAGCCGGCGCGCGTCGGCAGGATGTAGACGTTGTGCTGCGTCAGCGTCAGCGTGTCGGTGGCCGGCAGGCGCTGCTGCCACCAGTGCGCCAGGCGCCGGCGCGCCCGCGCGCGCCAGGCCCACCAGGGCAGGGCATGGGCGTGGTTCACGGCGGTGGCAGTCGGGTCGCGCGGGCCGCGGCGGCGCCGCGGTCGGGGTGGGGGTTCGAGCTTCGCGGGTGCATGGCGGGGTCAGGGCAGGGGCACGGCATCGATCATCGCCTGCACCTGCTCGACGGCACCGCGCCCGGCGTCACCGACCGGCACCAGCCGGTGCGCGATGCAGGTCGGCAGCACCGTCTGCAGGTCATCCGGAGCCACGTAGTCGCGTCCCGCCATCAGCGCCTGCGCCCGGGCCGCGCGCAGCAGGGCGATGCCGGCGCGCGGCGACAGGCCGTGCACGAACCAGCGCCCGGACCGGGTCGCCGCGATCAGGTCCTGCAGGTAGTCGAGCAGCGGCTCGGCCGCGTGCACCCGGCCCACTTCCCGCTGCAGCGCCTGCAGTTCGTCCGCCGACAGGGCCGGCGGCAGCGCATCCACCAGCTGGCGCCGGTCGTGGCCCACCAGCAGCGCGCGCTCGGCGCGGCGCTCCGGATAGCCCAGGCTGATGCGCATCAGGAAGCGGTCCAGCTGCGACTGCGGCAGGGCATAGGTGCCCAGCTCGTCGTGCGGGTTCTGCGTCGCGATGACGAAGAACGGCTGCGGCAGGGGGCGCGTCTGGCCTTCCACGCTGACCTGCCTTTCCTCCATCGCCTCCAGCAGCGCGCTTTGCGTCTTCGGGCTGGCGCGATTGATCTCGTCGGCCAGCAGCACCTGGGCAAACACCGGGCCGGGATGGAAGATGAAGCGCTCGCTACCGCGGTCGTAGATCGAGACGCCGGTCAGGTCGCTGGGCATCAGGTCGGCGGTGAACTGCACGCGCGAGAAGGCCAGGCCGAAGCTGCGCGCCAGCGCGTGGGCGAGGGTGGTTTTTCCCACCCCGGGCAGGTCCTCGATCAGCAGGTGGCCGCCCGCCAACAGGCAGGCCACGCTGGCCTGAACCTGGGCCGCCTTGCCCACGATGATGGTGTTAAGCTGATCGGTGATCGCCTTGATCTTTGGTTTGACGTCCATGGGGGCGAAGGTAACAAGAAATTTCGCAAATCCTGAACCACAAGGAGACCGACTGTGGGACGAACCGGGTATTTTGTGCATCCCGATTGCCGGTTACACGACATGGGCGAGGGCCATCCCGAGTGCCCGGAGCGCATCGACGCGATCGAGGAGCGGCTGTTGATCACCGGCGTCGCCGACGCGCTGGACCAGCGCGAGCCGACGCCCGCCGCCATGGGCGAGCTGCTGCTGGCACATGGCCGACGCCACGTGGCGGCGCTGCGCGGGCTGAGCGAGATCCTGATCGAGGAGGTGGCGGCCGGCGGCCCCGACGCCTTCGCGCTCGACCCCGACACCTCGATGAACAGCCGCACCTGGCGTGCTGCCCTGCTGTCGGCCGGGGCCGCGATCGATGCCGTCGACGCCGTGCTGGATGGTGAGCTGGAGAACGCCTTCTGCGCCACTCGGCCGCCCGGTCACCACGCCACGCGCGACCAGGCGATGGGCTTCTGCTTCTTCAACAACGTCGCCGTCGCGGCCAAATACGCCTGCAAGCGCCACGGCCTGCAGCGCGTGGCAATCGTCGATTTCGACGTCCATCACGGCAATGGTACCGAGGACATCGTCGCCGGCGACGAGCGCATCCTGATGGTCAGCTTCTACCAGCATCCCTTCTACCCGCCGGGCGGATCGACGCACCAGGACGCCAATCTCCTCAACTGCCCGGTGCCCGCCTATACCCGCGGCATGGACATCCGGGAGCTGGTTGACATGATGTGGATGCCGCGGCTGGAGGCGCACCGGCCGGAGCTGATCCTGATCAGCGCCGGCTTCGACGCCCATCGCGACGACGACATGGGCCAGCTCATGCTGACCGAGAGCGACTACGCCTGGATCACCGGACGCATCAAGGAGGTGGCGCAGCGCCACGCCCAGGGGCGCATCGTCAGCTGCCTGGAGGGCGGCTACAACCTGCGCGCGCTAGGCACCAGTGTCGAGGCGCACCTGCGCGTGCTGGCCGACGTCTGACGGCGGCGCCCGCACCGCGGCACGACCCTGCACCGGGTGCAGGGATTCGATTCGCCTCGTTTTGGTTTCAAATCGCTGCATTGGTCGCTTTCCGCGCACCCGATTGAAAGGAGACTCCAACATGCCCGCTTCCAGCCCATCCGACGACGACGCCCTGGTCCTGCACGAGGTCGACGCCCGTGGCGTGCACCGCCTGACGCTGAACCAGCCCAAGGCCTTCAACGTCCTCAGCGAAGCCGTGCTGGCCGAACTGCAGCGCCAGATCGACCTCATTGCCGCCGACGAGCAGGCGCGCGTGCTGGTGATCGGCGCCGTCGGCAAGGCCTTCTGCGCCGGCCACGACCTCAAGCAGATGCGGGCCAACCCGCGCCTGGACTACTACCAGGAGCTGTTCGGACGCTGCAGCAAAATGATGGTGGCGCTGCTGAAACTGCCGGTGCCCGTGATCGCGCGGGTGCAGGGCGTGGCCGCCGCAGCCGGCTGCCAGCTGGTGGCCCAGTGCGATCTGGCGGTAGCCGTGGACTCGACGCGCTTTGGCGTCAACGGCATCGATCTCGGTCTGTTCTGCGGCACGCCCAGCGTGCCGCTGGTGCGCAACATGCAGCCCAAGCAGGCGCTGGAGATGCTGCTCACGGGCGGCTTCATCCCGGCCGCCGAGGCCCGGGCACGCGGCCTGGTGAACCGGGTCGTGCCCGAGGCCGAGCTCGACGCCACGGTGGAAGACATGGTGGCCGCCATCCTGTCGAAGCCGCGCGAGGCGGTGGCGCTGGGCAAGCAGCTCTTCTACCAGCAGCGTGAGCTCGGCATCGAAGGCGCCTACCAGCTGGCCAACCAGACCATGGCCTGCAACATGATGCTCGACGTGGCGCAGGAGGGCGTGCAGGCCTTCATCGACAAGCGAGATCCTGCTTGGCGCAAGACGGCGACGCACTGAGCGGGCTGCTCGCCGGCTCCCTGCGCGGGGAGCGCGCCCTGCGCATCGACGACTGGGGCGACTGGTGGGAGGCCGTGACTCGCCCCCTGGTGCTGGGCGAAGTCGCCCTCATCGTTGCCACCGGCCTGCTGGCCTGGGCCCTGGTGGTCCTGCTGCGACGCGCCTGGCTGCAGGCCGGTCTGCAGCCACGCATCCTGCTTGGCCAGCGCGGCCTGGATGGCGCGCTGTTCCCGCTGCTCTGGCTGGTGCTGGCCTGGCTTGCCGAACTGGGCTGGCTGCACTGGGCACGGGCCGCTCCGCTGCTGCGCCTGGCGCTGCCGGTGCTGCTGGCGCTGGCCGTGATCCGCCTGGGCGTCAAGGTGCTGCAGGCAGCCTTTCCGCAGGCTCGCGTGGTGCGCCTGCTGGAGCGCTCGATCTCCTGGCTGGTGTGGGGCGTCTGGGTACTCTGGCTCAGTGGCCTGTTGCCGGTGCTGCTGGAGGAGGCCGGGGACGTGCAATGGAAGGTCGGCGGCTCGACCCTCAGCCTGCGCAGCGTGCTCGACGGCGCCGTCAATGTCGGCATCGCACTGCTGCTGGCCCTGTGGGCCGCCGCGGCAATCGAGGCGCGCCTGCTCGGCGGCGCCGCGGGCAGCAACCTGTCGCTGCGCAAGATGCTGGCCAACGCCCTGCGGGCGCTGCTGGTCCTGATCGCCGTGCTGGTCGCGCTGAGCGCGGTCGGCATCGACCTGACGACCCTGTCGGTGCTGGGCGGCGCCATCGGCGTCGGCATCGGCCTGGGCCTGCAGCAGCTGGCGGCCAACTACGTCTCCGGCTTCGTGGTGCTGGCCGAACGCGCCCTGCGCATCGGCGACAGCGTGCGCGTGGACGGCTTCGAGGGCCGGATCACCGACATCCGGGCCCGCTACACCCTGATTCGCAGTGGCTCCGGCAGCGAGGCCATCGTGCCCAACGTGACCATGGTGACGCAGCGGGTCGAAAACCTCTCGCTGGCCGATCGCCGGGTCTGGCAAAGCACCTCGGTCGGCGTCGGCTACGACAGCGACGTCGAACTGGTGCAGCGCCTGTTGCGCGAGGCCGCGCTGGCCAGTACGCGCGTGCTGCGCGAGCCGGCACCCTTCGTCGGGCTGACGGCATTTGGTGCCGACGCGCTCGAATTCACGGTCGGCTACTGGATGGCGGAACCCGAGGCCGGCACCCTGGGCCTGCGCTCCGAGGTCAACCTGGCCATCCTGCGCAGCCTGCGGGCCCACGGCATCGACATCCCGTTCCCGCAGCGCGTGGTTCATCAGGCCAGCCCGGGCGGGGCATCGATCACCACGCCAGAAGCCACATAAAAGCACGACCGTTCGTTTTATTCAAGCTAAAATCGAGCAGTCGAAATGCAATGTCTGCCGGTGTCGTGCCTGACGCAGCCGGTGTTCGGCCGCGCGAAGTGCTGCACTAGAATGACAAACGTTGCCGAAGGTGGTCCTTTCCCCGCATCGACACACCCGTTTCGCCAGATCACAGGAGAACCCCAGCATGAAAGCACTCGTCGCCGTCAAGCGCGTGGTGGACTTCAACGTCAAGGTGCGCGTCAAGAGCGATGGCACCGGCGTGGACATCGCCAACGTCAAGATGAGCATGAACCCGTTTGACGAAATCGCCATCGAGGAGGCCGTGCGCCTGAAGGAAAAGGGCGTCGTCAGCGAGATCATCGCTGTCTCTTGCGGCGTGGCTCAGTGTCAGGAAACCCTGCGCACGGCCATGGCCATCGGCGCCGACCGCGGCATCCTGGTCGAGACCGCCGAGGAACTGCAGCCGCTTGCGGTGGCCAAGCTGCTCAAGGCGCTGGTGGACAAGGAACAGCCTCAGCTCGTGATCCTGGGCAAGCAGGCCATCGACGACGACGCCAACCAGACCGGCCAGATGCTCGCTGCCCTGGCCGACCTGCCGCAGGCGACCTTTGCCAGCAAGGTCGAGATCGCCGATGGTCAGGTCAGCGTCACGCGCGAGGTCGACGGCGGCCTGGAGACCGAGGCACTCAGCCTGCCGGCGGTGATCACCACCGACCTGCGCCTGAACGAGCCGCGCTACGTCACCCTGCCCAACATCATGAAGGCGAAGAAGAAGCCGCTGGAAACCGTCAAGCCCGAGGACCTGGGCGTCGACGTCACGCCGCGCCTGAAGACCCTCAAGGTGTCCGAACCCGCAAAGCGCGGCGCCGGCGTCAAGGTGCCCGACGTCGCCACGCTGGTGGACAAGCTCAGGAACGAAGCCAAGGTCATCGGATGACGAATGACTGCGTGGCGGAGCCACGCTGATGACGCCGCTGCTGCGGCATGACCGATGGTTCATCTGTCATTGAAGCGCAGCGAAGTCATTCGTCATTTGTCATTGAACAGCAACATCGGAGAACACTCATGACCGCACTCGTCATCGCCGAACACGACAACGCCTCCATCAAGGGCGCCACCCTGAACACCGTCACCGCCGCGGCTGCCTGCGGCGGCGACGTCCACCTGCTGGTGGCCGGCCACAACGCCGGCGCCGCAGCCCAGGCCGCCAGCCAGATTGCCGGCGTCGCCAAGGTGCTGCACGCCGACGGCGACAGCCTGGCGCACAGCCTGGCCGAGAACCTGGCGGCCCAGGTGCTGGCGCTGGCCGGCAACTACAGCCACATCCTGTTCCCGGCCACGGCCAACGGCAAGAACGTCGCTCCGCGCGTTGCCGCCAAACTCGACGTGGCCCAGGTCAGCGACATCACCAAGGTGGACAGCCCCGACACCTTCGAGCGCCCGATCTACGCCGGCAACGCCATCGCCACGGTGCAGAGCGGCGATGCCACCAAGGTGCTCACCGTGCGCACCACCGGCTTCGACGCCGCAGCCGCCAGCGGTGGCAGCGCCGCGGTCGAAAGCGTCGCTGCCGTGGCCGACAGCGGCAAGAGCCGCTTCGTTGGCCAGGAACTGGCCAAGAGCGACCGCCCCGAGCTGACGGCGGCCAAGGTCGTGGTCTCCGGCGGCCGGGCCCTGGGCAGCGCCGAGCAGTTCGAACAGGTTCTGACGCCGCTGGCCGACAAGCTGGGCGCCGCCATCGGTGCCAGCCGCGCCGCGGTCGACGCCGGCTACGCGCCCAACGACCTGCAGGTCGGCCAGACCGGCAAGATCGTCGCGCCGCAGCTCTACATTGCCTGCGGCATCTCGGGCGCGATCCAGCACCTGGCCGGCATGAAGGACAGCAAGGTGATCGTGGCCATCAACAAGGACGAGGAAGCGCCGATCTTCAGCGTCGCCGACTACGGCCTGGTGGCCGACCTGTTCCAGGCCGTGCCGGAACTGGTCAAGTCGCTTTGATGGATGCGGGCCGGCTGCATGCCGGCACCGCCGGGCGCCGGCCGGTTCGCGGGTCTCCGGTGATGCCCGGCGGCGTTCCGCACGGCTTGGCGCCGGCCGCGGCACTGGTGCGGACGCGCCGCTGACTGACTGCATCGAGCGCGAAAAAATCGACCACCGCCTCCCTCCGCAAGACTCCCCATTGACCCCGATCGGACCACTGTCATGAGCTACCAAGCCCCCGTCAAGGACCTGTTGTTCAACATCAAGCACCTGGCGGCGATCGACCGGATCGCGGCCATGCCGGGCTTCGAGGACGCGGGCTTCGAGACCGCGCAGGCGGTGCTGGAGGAGTGCGCGCGCTTCAACGAGGGCGTGGTGGCGCCGCTGAATTTTCCGGCCGACCAGGCGCCGTCCAGCCATTCCGGCACCGAGGTGACGACCAGCGCCGGGTTCAAGGAAGCGTATCGCCAATACATCGAAGGCGGCTGGCAGGGCCTGCAGCACCCGGTCGACTACGGCGGCCAGGGCCTGCCCAAGACCATTGGCGCGGCCTGCGGCGAAATCCTGAATGCGGCCAACCTCTCGTTTGCGTTGTGCCCGTTGCTCACGGACGGCGCCATCGAGGCGCTGCTGACCGCCGGCAGCGACGAGCTGAAGGCCATCTACCTGGAAAAGCTGGTGTCCGGGCAGTGGACCGGCACCATGAACCTGACCGAACCCCAGGCCGGCAGCGACCTGGCGGCCGTGCGCTCGCGCGCCGAGCCGCAGGCGGACGGCATGTATCGCGTCTTCGGCACCAAGATCTTCATCACCTATGGCGAGCACGACATGGCCGAGAACATCGTGCACCTGGTGCTGGCACGCGTGACCGGGGCCCCCGAGGGCGTGAAGGGGATCAGCCTGTTCGTGGTGCCGAAATACCGGGTGAATGCCGACGGCAGCCTGGGCGATCGCAACGACGTCTATTGCGTCAGCATCGAGCACAAGATGGGCATCAAGGCCAGCCCGACGGCGGTGCTGCAGTACGGCGACCACGGCGGTGCGGTCGGCTACCTGGTGGGCGAGGAAAATCGCGGCCTCGAATACATGTTCATCATGATGAACGCGGCGCGCTACGCCGTCGGCGTGCAGGGCATCTCGATCACCGAGCGCGCCTACCAGCAGGCGCGCGCCTATGCCCGTGAGCGCGTGCAGAGCCGCCCGGTGGACGGCAGCGTCCCGGGCGCCGCCACCATCATCCACCACCCGGACGTGCGCCGCATGCTGATGACGATGCGTGCGCTGGCCGAGGGCTGTCGCGCCATGGCCAGTACGGCAGCGGCCGCCTACGACGCCGCCCACCACCATCCGGACGCACAGGTGCGGCGCGACAACCAGGTCTTCTACGAGTTCATGGTGCCCCTGGTCAAGGGCTACAGCACCGAAGTCAGCCTCGAGGCCACCAGCCTGGGCGTGCAGGTGCACGGCGGCATGGGCTTCATCGAGGAAACCGGGGCGGCGCAACACTATCGCGACGCCAAGATCCTGACCATCTACGAGGGCACGACCGCGATCCAGTCCAACGACCTCGTGGGGCGCAAGACCGCCCGCGACAGCGGCCAGACCGCGCGTGCCGTGGCGGCCCGCGTCGAGGCCACGGAGCAGGAGCTGGCGGCCGGCGATGCCGATGCGCAGGCAGTGGCCCGGCGCCTGAACGCGGCGCGTCTGGCCTTCCTCGACGTGGTCGACTTCATGGTGGCCGAGGCCAGGAGCAACCCGAATGCGGCCTACGGCGGCAGCGTTCCCTACCTGATGCTGGCGGGCAACCTGGTGGCCGGCTGGCAGCTGGGGCGCGCGCTGCTGGCGGCCCAGTCCGAGCTGGCGGCCGGCCAGGACGTCGAATTCATGCGCGCCAAGATCGTGACGGCACGTTTTTACGCCGAACACATCCTGACGCGGGCCCCCGGCCTGCGCGACGCCATCGTCGAGGGTGGGCCGAGCGTGACGGCGCTGGCGCTGGACGATTTCTGAGATTGCGCGACACGCCAGGCGGCTGAAGCCGCGGCCGTCTGGCAGCGCGACCCGTGTTTTCGGATGGGGTCGTCGCTGCTCGCGCGCCTCAGGGCGCTCGCAGATTCAGCCCCGGGCTGGTCCGCAGGCCATTGGTGGCGCGTGACTTGCGCCCACGCTGCGCGCCGCTGGGTGCCGCGGTCTTGCCGGATGCCGGCTTTTTCTTCCGGGCCGGCTTCGCGGCCCGGACGCGCTGCTCGATGTGCGCCAGGGCTTCCTCGACCTGATCGATCAGGATCAGGCACAGGTCGCCGCTGCGCAGCTGTTCCAGCGCGCGATCGATGGCCAGGAATTCGCCGTGGATCTCGGACACGCGACGCGTCCGGCTGGCGCCTTCCAGGCCTTCGCGCAGCAGGGCCAGGACTTCGCCGTCGGCGCGTCCGCGCTGGCAGGCATCCTGGTAGAGGATGACTTCGTCAAAGGCGGCGCCGAGGATGCGCGTCTGATCGCGGATGTCCTCGTCGCGGCGGTCGCCGGCACCGCTGATGACCACGGAGCGACGCTTGGCCGGCAGGGCCGAGACGGCCGCCACCAGAGCGGCGATCGCGTCCGGGTTGTGCCCGTAGTCGGCGATCACGGTGGCGCCCCGGTGGTCGAACAGGTTGAAGCGGCCGGGAATCGCATGCTGGTCGCTGACGAAAGTGGCCAGGCCTCGGCGAATCGCATCCCAGGACAGGCCCAGGCTCCAGGCGGCGGCGACGCTGGCCATGGCGTTCTCGACCTGGAAGCCGATGCGCCCCTGGTGCGTGAGCGGGATGCGCGCCAGCGGCAGTCGCATCTCGAACCGGCCTTCCGCACAGACGATGTCGCCGCGCTCGACGAACACCACGCGCTTGCCCTGGGCCCGGTGCGTGGCGATCACCGGGTGCCGGCCGTCACGTGCGAAGAAGGTCACGCTGCCAGGGCAGTGCGCCGCCATTGCGGCCACGGCCGGGTCGGCGGCGTTGAGCACCGCCGTGCCGGTGGGCGCGACGTTGAGCACGATCACGCGCTTGAGCACCTTCAGGTCCTCCAGCGTGGTGATGAAGTTCAGGCCCAGGTGATCGCCGGCGCCCAGGTTGGTGACCACCGCAACGTCGCACTGGTCGAAGCCCAGTCCCTCGCGCAACATGCCACCGCGCGCGGTTTCCAGCACGGCTGCGTCGACGTCCGGGTGCGCCAGCACGCTGCGCGCACTGCGCGGGCCGGAGCAGTCGCCGGAGTCGATTTGCTGGCCATTGACGTAGACGCCGTCGGTGTTGGTCATGCCCACGCGCAGGCCGC